>JAYVLZ010000070.1:0-6292 GCA_043759175.1 Chitinophagaceae bacterium
TTTTAAGCCAATAGATACTGATACAAATCGCAAACAGTATATAGAGGCAAAGGTGGCGAGTCTGGAGAAGCAACTAGCAAAACTGAAGGCAGCAGCCTATAGAGTTATATAGTAGAGGAGGAAGGAAGGTGAGGCCGAAATAATGTGGACAAATTTCAATAAAGAAACAACTGTACAAGAGAGTGACACAACAATGTTGATAAAAGACAAATGCCGGGTACAAAAATAATTTACTCTTCTCTTTCCAAAATGGAAACAGAACAAAACTGAATAAAATGAGCAAAACTGTAAAATGGATTTTAATAAGTGTTGTACTGTTAGTAGTGGTGTTAGCAGGCTTAAAAGCTGCAGGAGTATTTGGTAAAGATGAAGGCACAAAAGTAACCGCAGAAAAAGTGCAGAAGCGTACGATTACAGAAATTGTAAACGCCAGCGGAAAAATTTATCCTGAAGTAGAAGTAAAAATAAGTCCGGATATAAGCGGTGAAATAACGGAACTGACGGTGCAGGAGGGAGATACTGTAAAGAAAGGCCAGGTACTGGCACGAATCTATGCAGATATTTACAGCATCCAGGCTAACCAGGCAGCTACGGGTGTGGCGCAGAGCCAGGCCCAGTTGGCTAACTCCCAGGCAAGTATAAACGCTTTACAGGCACAAATGGACCAGGCTGAAAAAACTTACAATATGCAGAAGCAATTGTTTGACGATAAAGTGATCAGCCAGAATGAATTTAATATTGCCGAATCAAATTATAAAACTGCCAAAGCAAACTACAATGCAGCTAACCAGGGCATCCGGGGTGGACAGGCTGCGGTGAGAAGTGCAGCTGCCAATCTTGCGAAAGCAAATAAAGATTTGAGCAGAACCGTAATTACTGCGCCAATGGCCGGGGTAGTAAGTTTGTTAAGTGTAAAAAAAGGAGAGAAGGTGGCTGGTAACAGTTTTAACGTGGGTACTGAAATTTTGCGAATCGCAGATATGTCTAAAATTGAAATCAGGGTAGACGTAGGGGAAAGTGATGTGCCCAAAGTACACCTGGGTGATAGTGCAGTGGTAATGGTGGATGCATACAACGACAGAAAGTTCAGGGGCATTGTAACACAAATCGCCAGCAGTAATAATGGAGCTGCTTCTCAAACCACTGCCATCACCAATACCAGTACCGATGTTACCAATTACAAAGTATATGTAAGACTGTTGCCGGAAAGCTATGCTGATTTACTGGGGAAACGTTTTTTCCCTTTTAAACCGGGCATGAGCGCCAGTGCAGATATACAAACGAGAACGCATTCAAATATACTGAGTGTGCCGATCAATGCGGTTACAACAAGGGATGTTAACGACAGTACCGGCAAAGATAAAAAATCCGATGATGCAAAGGATGTTACAAAAGCTGAAACCAATACAGATGACCTGGAAGTGGTAGTATTTATTATAGACAAAGATGGACTTGCAAAAAAAGCAAAAGTAAAAACCGGTATCCAGGATATTAATAATATTGAAATTACGGAAGGCCTTAAAGAAGGTGATATGGTGATTAGTGGCCCCTATGATGTAGTGAGCAAGCAATTAAAGGAAAAGGATAAAATAAAAGTGGTAGATAAAAAGGAATTGTTTGAGAAAAAAGAATAAAGATTAAGGCTGTTAATATTTTGCAGGCAACTTCTCCATCAGTGGTAAGTTGCTTTTTTTATTTGAATATTATCATTCAGGTAAATGCAGTAGTTGGTATAAATAGTTCATTTAATTAATCAAGCTGCTGCTTAAGAAATCACCATAAAAAAATGTACATTTACTTTATCTTAATTTTTTTTAAAGCAACTGCATAGTAATCTTTTCCAACCTTTCCTCTGAAATCCGCCCCCTTAAAGTACTACATCATTTACTTAACTAAAGCAGTAGTAATGAAATGGAATTTTACAAAACCGTTTTACAGATTAATTTTGATTGGTCTGATCATATCAAAGTTTTCAACTGCACAAAATTCTGTGCTGGTAAACTTTGGTACCAATTCCTGTTCGGCTTCGGGGGTTCCCTACTTTTCAATGATAAAAAATCCCTTAAGTGGAATACCACAGGTAATGGCTGGTTGTGATTTTTCCCGTCAGGTACCGGATATATTCAGTGTATTTATTGCCTATAATCCAAAAAATAATAAAGTATATATAGCAGATGTGAGAAGCGGAACAGATACAAAAATATGGGTGCTGGATGTTGGCCTCCCACAAAATATTACCTGCCCTGTTTCTATCCCGGTTACTCCTACTTATTCTTACAGCTACATATCTAATAATTTTGAGTTTGATAACAATGGAGACCTTTGGTCCTTGTCCAATTACAACAGCACCACAGGGCAGTGTAACCTGGACAAGTTTGATGTGAATACGGGAACGGTTATCAGTTCAAAAGTACTGCAGTTTCCTCAAGGAAATTTTCCAACTTCTATCAGTAGTGGAGACCTGACCATACTGCCCAATGGAAGATTGTTTGCCACTTTGGGAAGTGGCGTTTGTCAATTGTATGAAATAAATAATTACAATTCCCCTTCAGGCAATGCTGTAGCTGCTTATCTGCAAACATTGCCAAAAGATTGTTATGGTATTGCATTTTTAAATGGCAATCTTGAACTTACCGGTTCAGATTTCAATAATGGTTGCTATTATTATGATTATAAGATTTCAACCAATGTACTTGGTCCGGAAAAAGTTTTTCAAAATGGTGAATTGCCAATAGATAACACCAGTTTTACTCCAGCAGCCGGGAGTACAAAACGGTTAATTAGTGCAACAAAAATAAATAGCAATACGGCCGATCTTATTTATGAAATGTATGCGGAGAACATGGGTAATGTTATAATCAATAACATTAATTTATACGATGATCTTGCTGCGGCTTTTGGCGCAGCCAATGTATCTGATGTAAATGCCAGTTTTATTGCAGGATCCAATGCTGCAGGTTTAACTATCAACCCGGCTTATAATGGCACAACTGTTACCGCTCTTTTAAACCCTGGTCAGAATCTGCCAAATAAAATTTTATCCAACAATGATTATTTTTTTAAGATTCAGGTAAAATGCAGGGTCACAAATTTAAACCCATCCACCACTTATTATAATTCAGCAATTGTGAGTGGTAATATTGGTGGTGGCGCTGAAGCTACCTTAGTGAATGTTACGGATTCATCTAACAATGGAGATGCGGCCGTTATTGATCCTGATAAAAATGGCAATCCTTCAGATGCAGGTGAGAATGTGCCAACACCTTTTGTGTTAGGGGCTTTACCGGTTCAGTTTATTAATATTAGTGCATCGCTTGTCAATAAAAATACTGCCAGTATAAATTGGCAAGTAGCCGTACCCGTAATAAATGCAGCCAAATTTGAAATTGAATACAGCGCTGACGGACTAACATGGAATAATGCAGGGCAGTTAAATATTGATAACGTAAGCCAAAGTAGTTACCAATTTTTACATTTGAATATGCCTTCGGGTAATTTGTATTACAGGATAAAGCAAACCGATGCAGATGGGACATTTATTTTTAGTAAAACGGTATTATTAAAAAATAAAAATATTGGTTCAGATTTTTTGATTTATCCAAATCCCGCCAACAATTATATCAGGATTGTATCTGCTGAATTATCAACAGGCAATCATGCAATTTTATTTGATGAAGCAGGACGAAAGTTGGCAGAAAAAACATTGAATAGCATTGATGCAAAAATAAACACCGCCCATTATCCTGATGGAACTTATTTATTGCAGATAACAGGAACATATTTAACCCAATTCAGAAAGATTGTAATTAAGCATTGATAGGAATTCAACCGCATTGATCAGCGCCTGCTTGCAATCAGTAAATTAAGATCTGTAAATTTCAGATCAAATCTTTCACTCAAATGAAAATTGGTCAGGCTTCCTTTAAATAAGTAAATGCCACTGCGGATGTTGATCTTATGCCAGATCACATTATCAATACCGCCATCATCGGCCGTCTCCAGCATCAAAGGCATTAATACATTACTGATTGCCTGCGATGCTGTTCTTGCAAAACCACTTGGGATATTGGGCACACAATAATGTATCACATTATATTTTATTATTACAGGTTTTTCATGTGTGGTTACTTCACTTGTTTCAAAACATCCGCCCCGGTCAATGCTTACATCAACAATTACAGTGCCCGGCCGCATTTGGCTTACCATTTCTTCGGTAACCACAATAGGTGTTCTGCCACCGGTACTGCTTAATGCACCCACCGCTACATCGCAGGTCTTTAACTGTTTGGACAATATTTTAGGTTCTATTACAGATGTCCATAAGCGGCCGCCAATATTATTTTGCAGCCGCTTGAGGCGATAAATACTATTATCAAAAATTTTCACACTTGCACCCATTGCCAATGCGGTTCTTGCTGCATATTCACCTACTATGCCTGCACCAATGATAATAACTTTTGTAGGCGGAATACCACTGATACCGCCTACCAATACACCTTTACCATTGTTTGCATTGCTCAGGTACTGTCCTGCAATCAGCATTACCGCACTACCTGCAATTTCACTCATGCTTCTAACAATTGGGTTGTGTCCGCTGTCATCTTTCAGGTTTTCAAAACTTAATGCAGTTATTTTTTTATCCATCATTTTTTGAAGGATAGATCTTTTCATAACAGCGAGGTGTATAGGTGAAATAATGTACTGACCTGTTTTTAGTAATTCACATTCCTCCTCACTTACCGGTGCACTTTTTACCAGGATATCACACTCAAACACTTCTTTTTTATCATGTGCAATTTTTGCCCCGGCTTCGCTGTAATCCCTGTCTGTATAACTGGCACCATTACCTGCAAGGGTCTCTACCACCACCCGGTGGCCATTGGCAACCATTACGCCAACGGCTTCTGGAGTAAGCGCAATCCTGTTTTCACTGAAAGATGTTTCTTTTGGTATGCCAATAAGCAAAACTGCTCCTTTCGGTTTTATATCCAGTGTTTCCTCTAAAGTTTCATAAGAAAAAGAGGGAGAAACAAATGGTTTTGATGTAGCCATAGATAATGAGGGTTGTGAAGTACAAATTACAAATTTATTATGAGCTTTCGGGTATCATTATTCATAACAATAATACTTACATGCAATGTGTTATCAGGGAAAATTCCAGGAGCTCTGCCTGGCCATTCTACCAAACAATAATTACCAGATTGCAGGCAATCTTCTACCCCGGTTTGAACAGCTTCCTCTTCATTGTTTACCCTGTACAAATCAATGTGATAAATTATTTCGGAAAAACTTGTTTGATACTGGTTAATAATAGAAAAAGTAGGGCTGCCTGTATTGTCTTCTACGCCCAATACATTACAGATGGCATGCACAAAAGTTGTTTTACCAGCACCCATTTCCCCATGCAGGGCAATTACTTTATAACGGGCAGTATTTGTTAAAAAGATTTTGGCAGCATCATCTATTCCATCCAGCGTAAAAATTATATCCATGTTGCAAAGATATTTTCCATCATTAGTAATCCGCTAACAATTTACAGGGATAATTTTGGAGTATGGAAAAAGTAGAATGGAAGGTAGAAGGGATGGACTGCACTAATTGCGCCTTAACTATCAATAAGTATCTCCATAAACAAGGATTAAAGAATGTAAAAGTAAACTTCATTGGTGGAGATGTAAGTTTTGAGATGAATGATGGAATAGCAAGGGAAACGCTTGCAAAGGGAATAGAAGGTTTAGGTTATCATGTGGTGAGTGATCAAAAGACTCCGGCCGAAGACAAGAAGTTTGCATTCTTTAATAATCATCTGCAACGTTTTCTTTTTTGTCTTCCCTTTACATTGATATTGATGTTGCACATGCTGCCATGGCACATTCACTTTTTAATGAATCCCTGGATACAGTTGGCCATTTGCCTGCCAGTATATTTTGTTGGGATGAGCTATTTTGGAGTGAGTGCAGTTAAGAGCCTGCGCAGGGGAATCCCTAATATGAACGTACTGATTGCAATCGGTGCTACTGCTGCATTTATTTACAGTCTTATAGGCACCATTGGTAATTTGGGTATGGATTATATTTTTTATGAAACCACTGCCACCATTATCACGCTGGTGTTTTTGGGAGAATGGGTGGAACATAAATCCGTAACCACCACACAAAAGGAATTAAACAAATTAGCAAAGCAACAAAAGGTGATGGCCAATATGATTGCTTTTGATGAAGATCATAAAGAGATCATACTGCCTGTTGAAAATTCACAACTGAGAGTGGGAGATCTTGTATTGATAAAAAGC
>JAYVLZ010000071.1:0-7707 GCA_043759175.1 Chitinophagaceae bacterium
AAAAAATGTAAGTCATTGGTGGATGAAAGCAGCTTTATTATTCAATGCCCTTTCTTCTGCAGGTGCATTTGGCCTGGCTTATATGATGGCAACAAAAAACGTACATCAAAACTGGTACCTGGCGGCTGTATATTTCTTTTTACATTTTCAATACAATGGCTGGTTTTTATTTGCCTGCATGGGATTAGCCACAGATAAACTATTTAAAAAAGTACCAGCCAAAATTTTGAAAAAGATATTCTGGTTATTTGCTGCTGCCTGTATTCCTGCTTATTTCCTCTCTGCACTTTGGTTACCTATTCCGGTATGGGTATATGCATTGGTGGTGATGGCTGCATTCAGTCAACTGGCAGGCTGGATCATTACCATACAACAGATAAAAAAACAACTGCCTTTTACCGGCGTTACACTAAATTCAGTATCCCGTTGGCTGCTGTTATTATCCTTCATTGCTTTATCTATCAAACTATTGCTGCAACTGGGTTCCACCATACCATCACTCAGTAACATTGCTTTTGGTTTCCGCCCCATTGTAATTGGATACCTGCACCTGATCTTACTGGGTGTTATCACTTTATTCCTGCTGGGTTTTATGATTGCTGAAAATTATATCAAAGCAAACCGGCTCACTGCAGGTGGCATTAAAATTTTCACTGCAGGGGTCATCATCAACGAGCTGTTTTTAATGATCCAGGGTGTTGCTGCAATGAGTTACCAACCGGTGCCTTTTATCAATGAATTGCTGCTGATTGCAGCCTGCATCATCTTTACCGGTATCATTGTATTAACCATCAGCCAACAAAAAAATACAAAGTGACTGCAGTCATAAAAACAATATTTAATTAAAATGACCTTTGTAAAAAATATAATTATGATAAACATTACAGAACAAACACTCGCCTCCATCGTTACCAAACACCACCAGGCTGTTCCGGTACTGGAAAAATATGATCTTGATTTTTGCTGCAAAGGAAAACGTACGCTGGCTGAAGCCTGCACCGAAAAAGGATTGTCTATTGAAGAGATCATGAAAGAATTAGAAGCTACTGCCAATGCTGAAAAAAACAGCAGCATGCCTTTTTCTGAAATGAGTGCAGAGCAACTGATCGGCTACATCCTGATCCATCATCATTTTTATTTAAAACAATCTATGCCCACCATTGCAGACCATTTAACAAAGGTAGCAACCAAGCATGGAGACAGATTTCCTTACATGGTAGAAGTATTGCAATTATTTCTTCACCTGAAAAATGAGATGACGCTGCACATGCAAAAAGAAGAAGTGATATTATTTCCGAGGGTAAAAGAAGTGGAGTCTTTTTATCATTTTAAACAAAAGAAAAATCTTGACAGCAGTTACATATTTGGTCCGGTGGGAGTAATGGAAGGTGAGCATGATGAAGCCGGGGCAATCCTGAATAAAATAAGAGAACTTACAAATAACTACAGCATACCTGAAGGTGCCTGCACCACATTTACGGTAGTACTTGCTGAACTGAAAGAATTTGAAGAAGACCTGCACCGGCATGTACACCTGGAAAACAATATTTTATTTCCACTGGCGGAAAAAATGATCACGGAAGTATCTGCTGTTTAACCAGGGAAACCCGGGTAGTATATTTCTGCCAGCTAATACTGATGACAATCAAAATTTTTAGTGATGGTCATCAAAGTTTTCCGGTATACTAATGAATAGTTTTATCATCTAAAAACACTTGCCATGAACAAAAGTATTTCACCTGAAGTAAAGGAATTGATGGAAGTAATACATTACCGTCCTGCTGTTTCAATCATCCTGCCTTTTGAACCAAAGATGGGAATAAAAGATGAGTTAAATTATTCTTTAAAGATTGCTGCAGCCAAAGCGGAACAGCAGCTAAAAGATAATTATCCCGAAGAAATTGTATCGCTGGTAATGCAGAAACTGCGGAACTGCATCAGGAATCTCAATTTTAATACACATAAAAAAAGTATCGCCATGTATGTATCGCCGGTATTTGAAAAAGTGCTGTACCTGGATATTGTGGTGGAAGAAAAAATCATTGTGGATGAATCATTTGAAATTCGTGACCTTGTGTTCAGCAAAAAACAATTACACAAATACCTGGTGCTGCTGCTAAGTTCAAAACAAATGAGTTTATACCTGGGAAATTCAGAAACCTTTGCAACCCTTGTATCCAACGAATCCGTTCATGCATCTGTGAATGAAGTTCCGGAACGGGTTGCAAATTTTTCAGACATGCATGAAAGGAAAGAAATAATCATGAATAAATTTCTGCTGCATATTGACAACACACTCAATATTATTCTGAATACTTATCGCTTACCGTTATTTGTTGTAGGAACGGAAAGGATACTCGGTCATTTTAAAAGCGTTACCAAACATGGCGGAGCTGTTATTGAATATATACAGGGAAATTATGAAGATGCCACACCATATGAGTTGAAAAAAATTATAGAACCACATATAACTGACTGGAAGATGATCATTCAAAAAGACCTGTTGAATAAATTAGAAGAAGCTGCCGGTAAAAAGAAACTGGCAGAGGGTATTAAAGATGTGTGGAGAGAAGCTATGCACAATAAAGGACGTGTGCTGGCAGTGGAAAAAAATTATCTGTATGCCGCAGCGCACGGAAGCAAAGAAGATATGATTGAGGAAGCCAAACTACCTTACAATAAATTTTCTTACATAAAAGATGCTGTGGATGATATAATAGAAAAGGTATTGGAAAATGGTGGTGATGTAGAGTTTACAGATGAAGGCATCCTGAAAGATTACCAGCATATTGCATTGATACAGTATTACTAATTTGTAAAAATAACAATCATGAAAACAATATTAGTTGCAACCGATTTTTCACATGCTGCCCGCAATGCAGCCAAATACGCTGCAGCAATGGCTTTAGCAATTAATGCAAAAGTTTTGCTGCTGCATGTATATCAACTATCGGTTACTTACCTGCAAGTACCGGTACTTGTAAATGAAGAGGAAATAAGAAATGACGCAGAAAAAAATATACTGAAACTGAAGGAAGAACTGGCTGAAAAAACAGCCGGGAAATTAAATATTGAAACTGAAGTAAGAATGGGTACTTTCTTCCAGGAACTGAAAATAACCTGCCAGCGTATTAATCCATATGCTGTGGTAATGGGAAGCCAGGGCACTACCGCAGCAGAACATTTTCTTTTTGGAACACATGCTGTGTATGCAACCAAACATTTAACATGGCCGGTTATTACAGTGCCCCAGGGTGCAAAATTTTCATCTATTAAAAAGATTGGGTTTGCATGTGACTTCAGCAAAGTGGTGAACACCACACCTGTAGATGAACTTAAACAGCTGGTAAAAGATTTTAATGCAGAACTTCACGTACTAAACACCGGAAAGCAAACAGCATTTGATCCCGATATTGTTTTTGAATCCGGAATGCTGCAGGAAATGATCGGCAACTTAGATCCGAATTATCATTTTATCACCAATGAAAAAACAGACGAAAGTATTATTGAGTTTGCTGAAAAAAATCATATTGACCTGCTGATTGTTTTACCAAAACGGCATAATCTAACGGATAAACTGGTTCATAAGAGCCATACAAAACAATTGGTACTGCACAGTCATGTACCGGTGATGGCATTACACCAACAAGCTTCTTAAATGTTGACATCATGAATGCGTATATAAAAAAATTGCAGAAATCAGTATTACTGATGTGGCAACTGCAGGTGGTAAGAATGCTTCTTTGGGAGAAATGTTTTCCCAACTTTCTTTTAAGGGCATTTCCGTGCCCGATGGATTTGCCACCACTGCTTTTGCTTTTGAAGAATTCTTGAGCAACAATTTACTGCATGCTCCTTTGTATGAATTGATGTTTAAAAAATCTATCAGGCTGTGTTAGTTGCAATGATGGTAAAAAAATAGTATTATTAGTAGATTATTTGCAGGCAGCGTAACAGACTTATAAAAAAATTCAGCATCCGTTATCTCCGGAATATCAGGAAAAACAGCCTCATCAAAAATGGGTGGCAGCATAATGACTAAAAAACGCATAACACATATTACCGGCACTTTTTACAGAAAAATAAAAAAATACATAAAAAAGATTACTGCAAGTTTTGGTAGCGAAGATATTCATCAATTTAGAGTAACATACAAAAAGCTTCGGGCATTTTTACGTATGATATCAGAACAAAACGGAAATGCCGGGGAACTGAAAATTCCAAAAAAATTATTCAACTGTTATCATATATTCGGATCCATACGTGATTTACAATTGCAGCAGCAGAATATTCTGAAAGCTACAGAACAGAAACTAATAAAACCAAAAGCGTACTACAGTTTCCTTCAGAGTGAAATCGATAAATTAAAATTACAGCTTTTCAAAATTTTTCAAAAAGATCCTGTTACCCTGAGTAAAGAAAAAACAGATAAAGCTATCCCGGCTAAGTTTACCGTAAAAAAATTTAGAATTTATGCAAAGAAAAAATGGGATACCGTGAATGCAATTATTATAAGCGGTTCCTTCACCAATGAAAATATGCATGCAATCCGTAAAAATTTAAAAGATTTGAATTACAATACGGAAGAATACAAGGGATTTCAAAATAAGTTTGTTTCAATAACAGGGAACAAAATAAATAAACAGTATTTAAATGCTCTTGTTGATGAACTTGGAAACCTCCAGGACAAGAGCGCTGCAGTTGTATTATTAAAATCATACTGGCTGAAAAAATTAAACAGATATGATCAGAAACTGCTGACGCAGATAAAAACAAAATGGATAAAGGATAAAGATTTGATGAAACGTATATTGGTAACAAAACTGCAAACCGATTTTGATATTCAGATAACTGCTCACTAAAGGATTATCCTCCTGACCCTTTCAAGATATTACCTGATTATAATCAGTTATTCAACTGACCATATCTATGCAACAGGCATTTTAAAATTTGATAATTTGTATTTCAAATTACAAATGCCATTACCCAATAATATACAATCCTTTCTTTCAGAAGCAGGTGAACTTTCCCGGTTTACAGGTAAGTTTTTTATGCAGGCTTTTAAGCCACGTTATGAGATGTATGAGTTTACACGTCAGTGTTACCTGGTAGGATATAATTCACTTCCGCTGATAGGTTTAACATCATTTATTATGGGCCTGGTATTGACCATGCAGTTGCGTCCATCTATGCTGGAATACGGTGTAGAATCAGAACTGCCTGCCATCGTAGGCATTGCTATTATACGTGAAATTGGGCCCGTGATCAGTGCATTAATTTTTGCAGGAAAAATAGGCAGCAGTATTGGAGCGGAACTGGGTTCGATGAAAGTGACGGAACAAATAGATGCCATGGAAGTGAGTGGTACCAATCCTTTTAAATACCTGGTAGTAACAAGGGTTTTTGCAGCCACATTGATGCTGCCGGTGCTAATCATTCTTGGTGATGCCATTTCATTATATGGTTCTTACCTGGGCGTAAATATCCGGGGCACTACCAGCTTTAGTTTATTCTGGTCACAGGTATTTGACAATCTGAAATTCAGCGATGTGATACCAGCCTTTATAAAAAGTTACTTTTTTGGTTTTGCAGTAGGAATTATCGGGTGTTATAAAGGATACAACAGCAGCAAAGGTACAGAGGGTGTAGGAAGATCAGCCAATTCAGCTGTGGTAGTAGCATCGGTCATGGTTTTTGTAATCGATTTATTGGCGGTACAGATAACAGATCTGCTCGGGCTTAATTAATATGAGAGATGAAACTACCATAAGGCTCTCAAAAGAAAAAAATTCGTCGCCATCCGAATATGCTATCATCATTCAGCACCTGCATAAATCCTTTGGTGATAATCATGTATTGGCTGATTTTAATCTTGAAATAAAAAAAGGGGAAAGTGTGGTGGTATTGGGAAAATCAGGTTCCGGAAAATCAGTGTTGATAAAATGTATTATCGGTTTACTGAAGCCAGATAAAGGAACGATAGAAATGTTTGGCAGTAATATACCTGAAATGAATGAAGAATCATTAGATAAAATCAGGGCCAAAGTCGGCTTTCTTTTTCAGAGCAATGCCTTGTATGATTCTATGACAGTAAGGGACAACCTGGAATTTCCATTGCGCCGCCACTGGATACAGGTATCACAGCAGGAAGTAAATAAAATGGTAATGGAGGCACTGGATGATGTGGGCCTTGCTCACACAGTAGAGATGATGCCGGTTGAACTTTCCGGTGGCATGAGGAAAAGAATTGCCCTGGCACGTACACTCATCTTAAAACCAGAAATTATTTTATACGATGAACCAACTACGGGTCTTGATCCTATTACCGGAAAAGGAATAATTGAACTGATGAATGAAATACAGGACAAGTACAATACAACGTCACTCATCATTTCGCATGATATGAATTGTGTACGGATGACAAGCGACCGGGTGGTAATTTTAATTGAAGGCAAATGTTATGCGGATGGCACATGGGAACAATTACAGCAAAACACAGATGCTAAAGTGAAACAATTTTTTGAATAGATACGCTGATGGCAAACAAAACAATTAATAATACAAAGTTGGGTGGATTTGTGCTGGCCGGTTTAATATTCCTGGTACTGTTGCTGTATATGATCGGCAAGAACCAACATTTATTTGGCGACACGTATCTGTTAAAAGCAAGATTTGAAAATATTCAGGGACTTGTAACGGGCAACAATGTCCGTTACGCAGGTATTCAGACAGGCACCGTTAAAGAAATCAATATACTTGATGACACCACTATTGAGGTGAGCATGGTGATTGAAAAAAAGATGCTCCATATCATTAAAAAAAATGCAATAGCTTCCATCGGAACTGAAGGCTTTGTTGGAAATAAACTGGTAAACATCTACCCTTCCCGTGAGCCTGCAGCAACCGCTGCAGAAGGAGATATATTATTTTCAAAAAAATCAGTAAGCACAGATGATATATTGCAGACACTTTCAAAAACCAATGGAGACATTTCTGTGATAGCTGCTGAATTAAAAAAAACCGTACAGCGTCTTAACAACAGCAGTGCATTATGGAATCTGCTAAACGATCAATCGATACCAGCGGATATCAAGCTTGCACTTTCCAACATACGCACTGCCGCCACCAGAGCCAATGATATGGCAGGAAGCTTTCAGGCTGTTGCCGCAGATATCAAAAATGGTAAAGGTTCTGCAGGTATGCTTTTAAAAGATTCATCTGTTGCACAAAACCTCAATGAAGCAATTCTTAAAATAAAATCCGTAGGCGGGCAAGCGGACTCACTAATTGAGGAGGTGAATGAACTGGTTGCCGGCATTCGTAATGATAAAGATACAGGCACCGGCGCCCTGCATGCATTATTTAAAGATTCAGCAATCGTAATAAAAATTAATTCCAGCCTGGATAATATTCAAAAAGGAACGGACGGTTTTAATCAAAACATGGAGGCTTTAAAACACAACTTCCTGTTCCGTGGATATTTCAAAAAATTAGAAAAGCAAAAACAAAAAGAAAGTAAATTAAAACTTGAACCAAAACAATAACCCCTGTTTAAGTAATACAAAAAAACTGCTCTAATTGTCGCTGGCTGGTGGGGACACCATAGCCGTCAACTTAAGCTTTTTGTAGAGCCGTAGGCTCGAATTTGTTTTGTAGCAACGGGTTTAAACCCGTTGCTACAAATGATATTTTATCAGAGTGCCTTAG
>JAYVLZ010000072.1:0-18347 GCA_043759175.1 Chitinophagaceae bacterium
TTCCCTCTAATGAAAAGTAAATAAAGTAATAAGGTTGTAATAACTAATCAGGCATTTGTACTAAGGTTAAAAGGCTTAACTGCCGCAAAGAAACTGACAGAGCATTAAATTTATTTGAATTGTTATAAAAAAATGTCAACCTATTTCAGGCATGCACAATAATTCACGATTGACCATTCACTTATTTCCAGCGACGTCTCTTTCCAGGCTATTAGCAGAGCCAAGGACGTTGCGCCGATAAGTAAAAGAGGTTTGTGTTCATAAGCTTTCACTCCTGCAGTCGCAACGTCCTTGCCATCACATAAGGCTTTGCAAAGAGATACTTGGAAACAACCCTTGCAGCAGTTTAGAACGCAACTGATATGCATTCATTTGAATCTTGGTACTAAAATCCTAATTACTATCTTTGCCCACGCAAAAAAAAATCAATATGAGGCCTTTACAGATGGTGGATACTAAAAACCAGTATCTTAAAATAAAGCAGGAGGTGGATGAGGCTGTTATTAATGTACTGGAAAGTTCCATGTTTATCGGTGGAAAAGCAGTAAACAATTTTGCCAATAATCTTGCTGCTTACAACGGCAGTAAACACGTGATACCCTGTGCCAATGGCACTGATGCATTGCAAATAGCCATGATGGCGCTTGACCTGCAACCGGGAGATGAAATCATTACTCCATCATTTACCTATATCGCTACAGTGGAAGCCGCTGCATTGCTGCACCTGAAACCGGTTTTTGTGGAGGTTGATAAGCAAACTTGTTGTATTGATCCGGAAGCGGTGGAAAAAGCCATTACAGCAAAAACCAAAGCAATAGTGCCCGTTCATTTATATGGTCATGCAGCAGAAATGGAGAAAATAATGGCCATTGCAGAAAGACATAATTTATTTGTGATAGAAGATAATGCTCAGGCTATCGGCAGCGACTATACGTTTAGTAACGGTACTGTGAAAAAAACTGGATCAATTGGCCACATTGGCTGTACCAGTTTTTACCCCTCCAAAAATTTGGGCGCCTATGGAGATGGAGGGGCAATATTTACAGACGACGATTCGTTAGCTGTAAAATTAAAAATGATTGCCTCTCACGGGCAGAGTAAAAGGTATTATCATGATGTGGTGGGATGTAATTCAAGGTTAGATGCCATACAGGCAGCCATTCTTACTATTAAACTAAGGCATTTAAATGAATATACAGCGGCAAGGCAACAAGCGGCTGATTATTATAACAGGGCCTTTAAGGATAATGAAAAAATATCCACGCCCTTCAATGCATCTTATAGTGATCATGTTTTTCACCAATACACTTTGCAGTTAAATGGGGTGGACAGAGATGGTTTAAATAATTTTCTGACCGAAAAAGGAGTGCCTTCCATGATCTATTATCCGGTACCCTGTCATAAACAAAAAATGTTTGATGCTTTTGGCGGCAGCAGATATCATCTGCCAGTCACTGACTGGCTTTCTGAAAGAGTAATTTCATTACCCATTCACACAGAGTTAGACAAAGAGCAACAGGATTTTATTGTATCAGCAATTTTAGAATTTACGAATCAATCATAACCCCATAAAACAATTTAATAAGTATGAAAATTGCAGTTGTAGGCACTGGATACGTAGGACTCGTATCAGGCACCTGTTTTGCAGAAACCGGCAACCAGGTGATCTGCGTGGATATTGATCAGAAAAAAGTAGATAAATTATCCTCCGGACAAGTAACCATTTTTGAACCGGGCCTGGAGAAAATTTTTTTGCGTAATACCAAAGAAGGCAGGCTCCAATTCACTACTTCTTTGGAAGAAGCCATTACGGATGCTGAAGTGATCATGCTGGCGTTGCCCACGCCGCCCGGAGAAGATGGCAGTGCTGACCTGCAGTACATTTTAGGTGTAGCCGACCACTTGGGGAAAATCATAAAAGGATATAAAGTAATCGTTGATAAAAGTACTGTTCCAGTAGGCACTGCCGAGAAAGTAAGAGCTGCAGTTGCAAAAAATGCCACAGTAGAATTTGATGTAGTAAGCAATCCGGAATTTTTAAGAGAAGGTGTAGCGGTAGAAGATTTCATGAAACCGGACAGGGTGGTAATTGGTACCACTTCTGACAGGGCAAGAAAAGTAATGAATGACCTGTACGCTCCTTTTGTGCGCCAGGGCAATCCGCTGATTTTTATGGATGAAAAAAGTGCGGAACTTACTAAATATGCGGCCAATTCTTTTTTAGCAACTAAGATCACCTTCATGAATGAAATTGCACGGTTGTGTGAATTGTTTGGTGCCGATGTGGATATGATCCGCCGTGGTATGGGGAGTGATGAAAGAATTGGAAAAAGATTCCTTTTCCCCGGTATTGGATATGGTGGAAGCTGTTTCCCAAAAGATGTGCAGGCGCTGGCCAGGTCTTCCAAAGAAGTAAACTATCATTTCAAAATACTTGATTCTGTAATGGAGGTAAATGAAAATCAGAAACTTCATTTGATGTCAAGCATAAAATCATTTTTTAATAATGATCTTACGGGAAAGAAAATTGCATTGTGGGGGTTGGCATTTAAACCAAACACAGATGACATACGGGAGGCTCCTGCATTATACATGATAAAGGAATTACTGGCAGCAGGTGCTTCAGTAGCTACGCATGATCCCGAAGCCATGAATAATGTAAAGAAGGTAGTGGGTGATACCATCACTTATGCAGAAAGCCAGTATGATGCATTGGAGGATGCGGATGCATTGGTAATAGCAACAGAATGGAGTGAATTCAGAACCCCTGATTTCAACAGGATTGCCTCGCTGTTAAAAAATAAAGCCATTTTTGACGGCAGAAATCTCTTCGATCTGAAACAAATGGAAGGACTCGGTTTTCATTATGTAAGCATTGGCCGGAAGGTAATTACCATTAAATAATCCCACATTTAAAAATCAGCAGATGTCAACAAAGCGAATATTAATTACAGGAGCCGCAGGTTTTTTAGGCTCTCATCTTTGCGACAGGTTTATCAAAGAAGGCTTCCAGGTAATTGGCATGGATAATTTGATTACCGGTGACCTTAAGAATATTGAACATCTTTTTAAATTGAAGGAATTTGAGTTTTATCATCATGATGTATCCAAGTTTATTCATGTTTCTGGTCCGCTTGATTACATTCTTAACTTTGCATCCCCTGCAAGCCCGATCGATTATTTAAAAATTCCCATTCAAACATTAAAAGTGGGTTCGCTCGGTACACATAATTGCTTAGGACTTGCATTGGCAAAAAAAGCAACAATATTAGTGGCAAGTACCAGTGAAGTATATGGAGATCCGGTGGTGCATCCACAAAATGAAGCCTACTGGGGTAATGTAAATCCTGTGGGGCCAAGGGGTGTGTATGATGAGGCCAAACGTTTCCAGGAAGCGATGACCATGGCTTATCATACTTTTCACGGAGTTCAAACAAGAATAGTAAGAATATTTAATACCTACGGACCAAGAATGCGCCTGAATGATGGAAGAGCTTTACCAGCATTTATAGGCCAGGCTTTAAGAGGAGAAGATTTGACTGTGTTTGGTGATGGCAGCCAAACAAGAAGTTTTTGTTATGTGGACGACCTGGTGGAAGGTATTTACCGCCTGCTGATGAGTGATTATGCACAGCCGGTTAACATTGGTAACCCAGATGAAATTTCTTTAAAAGAATTTGCTGAAGAGATTATTAAACTTACAGGCACATCACAAAAAATTGTTTATAAACCATTGCCGTTGGATGACCCTAAGCAACGTCAGCCAGACATTACTAAAGCAAAGGATTTGTTAGGCTGGGAACCAACAATGAGCAGGGCCGATGGTTTAAAAATAACGTATGAATATTTTAAATCTTTACCTAAAGAAGAATTGAGTAAATTACCCAAAGAGTTTACAAGCAGAAAATGATTATTTAATTATCTATTCATAAATACAAGATGTACCAGGATTTAATTGAAAAGAAAAAGAAATTAGCGGTGATTGGACTGGGTTATGTTGGCCTTCCTATTGCATTAGCATTTGCTAAAAAAATAAAAGTAATTGGCTTTGATATTAACGCCAAACGGGTGGACATGATGCGTAACAGCATTGACCCCAGCCAGGAATTGGAAAAAGAAGCATTTGATGGTTGTGATATTGAATTCACCAATGATCTTGAAATATTAAAGCAGGCCAACTTCTTCATTGTAGCAGTGCCTACTCCTGTTGACGAACACAATGTGCCGGACCTGGTACCCGTGCAAAGAGCCAGTGAAACCATTGGTAAGGTTTTAAAGAAAGAAGATTATGTAGTTTTTGAAAGTACTGTTTACCCAGGCTGTACCGAAGAGGATTGTCTTCCCATTATAGAAAAATTATCTGGCTTAAAATTTATTACAGATTTTAAAATGGGTTATTCTCCTGAAAGGATCAACCCGGGTGATAAAGAGCATACTCTTGCAAGAATTATAAAAGTGGTAAGTGGCTGCGATAAAGAATCATTGGATGTAATTGCAAAAGTGTATGAACTGGTGGTAACAGCTGGTGTTCACAGGGCCTCCAGCATTAAAGTGGCAGAAGCAGCAAAAATAATTGAGAACACTCAAAGAGATCTGAACATTGCGTTGATGAATGAACTCTCTATCATTTTTGACCGTATGAACATTAATACATTTGAAGTACTGGAAGCAGCAGGTACCAAATGGAATTTTTTAAAATTTCAGCCGGGTCTTGTAGGCGGGCATTGCATTGGTGTTGATCCGTATTATCTTACTCACAAATCAAAAGAGCTGGGTTATGAAAGCCAGGTAATACTGGCAGGCCGTGTTATCAATGACGGCATGGCCGGTTATGTTGCAAAAAAAGTATTGCAGCACATTATTCAAAATAATGGCAATATAAAAGATGCAAAGGTGCTGGTAATGGGCGCTACTTTTAAAGAAAATGTGAGTGATATACGCAACAGTAAGGTGGCGGATGTGGTAAATGAGTTGAAATCATATTCGCTAAATGTACAGGTAAGTGACCCTCATGCGGAAAGTGATGAACTGAAACATGAATATGGATTTGAATTAGAAAATAAAATTGCTGATGATTATGATGCAGTAATTATCACCGTGCCTCACAATGCTTACAGGGATTTAGACGATGCTTATTTTGCTGGCATCACCAAACCCAAAGCGATGATCGCAGATTTAAAAGGCACTTACAGGAATACAATCAAAAACAGGTATTACTGGAGTTTGTAACCCCCATCCCCGCTGGCCAGCGGGGAGTATTGGAAGGGTACAACCCCCATCCCCTAAAGGGGAGTTATTTACAGAGTATAAAAATTACCAAGGGAATTAACTGCAAATAAAATGATTTCAAAAGAAGTAGAATCGTTGTATAACTCCCCTTTAGGGGATGGGAGTTTTTTAATTACCGGCGGAGCAGGTTTTATTGGCAGTCATATCACAGAATATTTACTGAAAAATGGTGCAAAAAAAGTAAGGGTGCTGGACAACCTGGTTGCCAATGGCACCAGGAGCAACCTGGAAATATTACGACAATACTCCGGGTTTGAATTTATTGAAGGAGATATCAGGAATGCTGAAACTTGCCAGCAGGCTTGCAGCGGCATGGATTATATAAGTCACCAGGCCGCATTGGGTTCCGTTCCCCGTTCTATACAGGAACCACTCTATTTTAATGAAGTAAATGTTGGCGGCTTTGTAAATATGCTAAAAGCAGCAGTTGATAATAAGGTGAAGCAGTTTGTGTACGCTTCTTCTTCTTCTGTATATGGCGATGAACCTTCTTTACCAAAAAAAGAAGAAAGGGTTGGTAAATGCCTTTCCCCATACGCCCTCACAAAAAAAACAAATGAACTATATGCACAGGTATTTGCTGATGTATATGGGCTTAAAACAATTGGCTTCAGATACTTTAACATTTTCGGACCCCGACAGGACCCTGATGGCGCCTATGCAGCAGTGATTCCATTATTTGTAAAAGGCATTATTAAAAATACACCCATATATATAAATGGTGATGGTGAGCAAACAAGAGATTTTACTTTTGTTGATAATGCTGTGCAGATAAATGTACAGGGAATGCTTATCGATAATGCAGCTGCAGTGAATAAGGTGTACAATGTAGCAGTAGGAGAAAATTTTTCAGTCAATTATTTGTTCAATGCCTGCAAAGAGCATTTACAAAGTAATGCACAACCTGTTTACAGAGAAGCCAGGGCCGGTGATATCATGAATTCACTGGCAGATATTTCTGCAGCACATCAACTGCTGGGATATAAGCCTGTAAGGCATTTTGAGGAAGGATTGACAGACACGATAGAATATTTTAGAAAAAGATATTCTTAAATTGATAATGGCAAGGTGCTAAGCTGTAGTTTTGCAGCCAAAATATTTTTTCAGAATTATGCCATTTATAAAAACTCCTATTCCAGATTTATTAATATTTGAGCCCGCTGTTTTTGAAGACAGCCGTGGTTATTTTTTTGAAAGTTATAATGAAAACATTTTTCTTGCAGAAGGCATCAACATCCATTTTGTTCAGGACAACCAGGCTAAATCATCTTACGGTGTTATAAGAGGATTGCATTTTCAATTAGCACCATATGCACAAACGAAACTAATCAGAACACTAAGCGGAGCTATTCTGGATGTAGTGGTGGATATAAGACTTGGCTCCCCTGCCTATGGTGAAGTGTATGCAATTGAATTATCAGCAGAAAATAAAAAGCAATTACTCGTTCCAAAAGGATTTGCACATGGCTATTCTGTGATAAGCGAAACAGCCGAAGTGATGTATAAATGTGATGCATTCTATAACAAACAAAGTGAAGGCGGTTTGCTTTACATTGATCCAAAATTAAATATTGATTGGCAGATTCCACCTGACAAAGCAATCGTTTCAGAGAAAGATCTGTATCATCCGGGAATTGATGATTGTAAAAATAATTTTGTGTACAATCCAAACCAACCTCTATAAAAATCGCATTGGCTAAATCAACCAAGCCTCATAGATGCAGTATTTTGGTAGAAATGAAAATAGTAGAAGTATAAAGCTCCATCTGGCAATGTCATTAAGTTAAGAACAGCAATCTTAAATAAGTTAATAAGGTAGGGTGCGATTACAATATTTTTCTACTAAGGTTTAAAGCAAAACCTTAGTAGAAAACAGAATAAAAAAATTCAATGACCTTATTACCGGCTTAACTTAATGACATTCCCCATCGGGGCAACATTCTTAAGGCTTCAATGATGATAAAAAATGATTTTAGTTACAGGTGCTAACGGACAATTAGGAAATGAGATGCAGGTAATTGCGGCTTCTTGTCCTCACTATGATTTTTTATTTGTAACAAAAGATCAACTTCCAATTGAAGATAATGCTGCAGTGCGACATTATTTCACTGCAAACAATATTGAAGCATGTATTAACTGTGCCGCCTACACTGCGGTTGACAAAGCTGAAACAGAAACAGCCAGCGCCTTTTTGGTAAATGCTGATGCAGTGGGCAATCTTGCTGCTGTTTGTAAAAAGCAACATGCCTTGTTCATTCACATTTCCACTGATTATGTTTTTGATGGTACTGCAACAACTCCTTATAAAGAAGATCATCCCGTGAATCCGGTTAATGCTTATGGCGCATCTAAATTAAGGGGTGAGGAACTGGCTCTGCAAAATAATCCTGATTCTATTATTATCCGTACATCGTGGGTATATTCATCTTTCGGCAATAATTTTGTGAAGACCATGCTACGGTTGATGAGTGAAAGAGAAAGTATCAATGTAGTGGACGATCAGGTGGGTTCTCCAACATATGCGGCGGATCTGGCTGCTGCCATCATGCCAATAATTGATCAATCATTGGCAGGTAAAATAAATGCTGGTATTTATAATTTTTCAAATAAAGGTGTTATCACCTGGCACCAGTTTGCAACTGCCATTAAAGAATTATCGGGAAGTCATTGCATTGTCAATCCTATCCCTGCAGCTCAATATCCAACGCCTGCAAAACGTCCAAACTATTCTGTATTGGATACAACAAAAATTCAGCAAACTTTTAATGTAGCCATTCCGGAATGGAAAGCCAGCCTGGAGAAATGTTTAAAATTATTTGGCAAATAGCAGAAATAATTTATCCTTGTTTATTCCTGATAAAAACCAGTTTGGTTCCTCTCTTTTCTGTTTCCCTTTTATCAATTTCAAATTGTGATAAAGAATTGATCAACGAAGTAAGTTTTTGAAAACCAAAATTTCTTGGATCAAAGTTGGGTTGTTTTTTCAGCAGCAGGTTTCCTACATCCCCTAAAAATGCCCACCCGTTTTCATCCGCTAAATCTTCGATAGAAGAAGCAATTAAATGGATTATTTTTTTATTGATCTTATCAACTGATTTTTTTATTTCAGGTTTTACACTGGCTTCTTTTTCAGGAGTTTCATTTTCCGCAGTATCTGCGGTAGCAATTACTTCTAAGTAAATAAATTTATCGCAGGCTACAATAAATGGATTCGGTGTTTTCTTTTGCCCAATGCCAAATACTTTCATACCAGCTTCTCTCAACCTGGTAGCCAGCCTGGTGAAATCACTATCACTGGAGATGATGCAAAAGCCATCTACTTTGCCCGAATATAAAATATCCATGGCATCAATAATTAATGCACTGTCGCTGGAGTTTTTTCCGGAGGTGTAACTGTATTGCTGAATGGGGGTAATAGCATTTTCAAGCAATACATTTTTCCATCCGCTTACGGTGGGTCTTGTCCAGTCGCCATAAATTCTTTTAAAAGTAGGTGTGCCGTATTTGGCAATCTCTTCCATCATTCCCTTTACATTACTGTAAGGAACATTGTCTGCATCAATTAACACTGCCAGCCTGATATCTTTTTGAAAATCCATAACACAATATAAATCTTTTTAGAATAAAGAATGAGCGGTAAACTTTTGTCCATTATCAAATTGTTAGTGGCTTTACATTATTGTATAGTTTTACATTGAATTTTTTAAACTGTTTCAGTTATTAATCAATTGATCAAATTACAGACAAAAACAAAAAACAATTATAAAAAATGAAAGACCTTCTACATCAATATGCAGCTCATAATTTGTGGGCAAATCAACAACTCATTGATGTCATTAACCAATTAACACCGTCACAAATACAACAGGAAATCACCAGCAGTTTTCCCAGCATTTATAAAACAGTGCTGCATTTGTTAGATGCGGAAAGTATTTGGTGGCAGCGGCTTAAACTGGAGGAGCGCATTGAGAGACCAAGCGAAACTTTTAGGGGTGATTTTAATGAACTGCAACAAAAGCTCATACATCAATCCAGTTTGTTTGAACAGTGGACAGGCAACCTGCTGGAACATCAGCTCCTTCATGTATTCGCCTACCAGCGGTCAAAAACGGAACAACAGAAACAACCCGTCTATCAAACGCTGCTGCATATTTTTAATCATGGCAGTTACCATCGGGGGCAATTGGTTACCATGCTCCGGCAATTGGATGTTACCAATATTCCTCAAACAGATTTTAATGCATTTCTGAGGCAAAAAAAGACAACGGTAAAATAGTTGAAATCGTTTAGGAGTAATATGTGCTATCAGGTATTTTAACAACAAACAAATGCAATGGTTACGATATTTTTCAAAAACAGGAAGTTTACTGCTTGTATTCGCCAAAGACTTTTCTAAGCTCATCAGCAATTTCACCAAGGGTGCAATAATTCTCCACTGCTGCCACAACAGCCGGCATTAAATTGGTTTTATCTTTTGCATGCTGACTAATCTTCGCAAGGCATTCAGCCACTTCAGTGTTATTTCTTTTTGTCTTTAAAAATTTTAATTTTTCGCTTTGAACTATTCGGATGTTGTCATCAATTTTAAATGGTGGTACTTTACTTGTTTCCGCTGCCTGGAATCTATTTACTCCTACAATTACTTTCTCCCCTGATTCAATCTTTGTTTGATATTCATAAGCACTCCGGGCAATTTCTTCCTGCATATATCCTTGCTCAATGGCAGTTACGCTGCCACCCATCAGATCAATCTTTTTAATAATAGCCCAGGCATTTTGTTCCACTTCATTAGTAAGTGATTCAATAAAATAACTCCCGGCAAGTGGATCAGCCGTATCAGGTACTCCACTTTCAAAAGCCACTATCTGTTGGGTACGCAACGCTATCCTGGCAGCTTCTTCTGTTGGTAAACTAAGTGCTTCATCATAACCGTTGGTATGCAGGCTTTGAGTACCACCCAATATTGCAGCCAGGGTTTGAACAGTTACTCTTGCAATATTATTCATTGGCTGTTGTGCCGTAAGTGTAGCACCACCTGTTTGGGTATGAAACCGGAGCATCATGGCTTTTTCATCCGTTGCCCCTAAGTCTTTCATAATGGTAGCCCACATTTTCCGGGCGGCCCGGAATTTAGCTACTTCTTCAAACAAATTATTATGAGCATTGAAAAAAAAAGATAAGCGTTTGCCAAATACATTGATATCAAGTCCTTTTTCAATGGCTGCTTTTACATATGCTTTGCCGTTAGAGAGCGTAAAAGCAATTTCCTGCACTGCGGTACTGCCTGCTTCCCTTATATGATATCCTGAAATAGAAATCGTATTCCATTTGGGTAATGCTGCAGCACACCATTCAAAAATATCTGTAATGATACGCATGGAAGCTTTGGGCGGATAGATATAAGTGCCCCTTGCTGCATATTCTTTCAGGATGTCGTTTTGTATGGTGCCTGTAATTTTTTTCAGATCGGCTCCCTGTTTTTTTGCCAGCGCCACATACAATGCCAGCAGTATAAAACCGGTGGAGTTAATGGTCATGGAAGTAGATACGGTTTCCAATGGTATCCCCTTAAAAAGCAACTCCATGTCTTCCAGGCTGTCTATCGCCACCCCTACCTTTCCTACTTCCCCTTCTGCCAATGAATGGTCACTGTCGTAACCTATTTGTGTTGGCAGATCAAAAGCCACACTTAATCCACTTACGCCCTGCGACAATAAATAATGATACCGTTTATTGCTTTCTTCTGCCGTGCTGAAACCTGCGTATTGCCGCATGGTCCATAATTTGCCCCGGTACATGTCTGCCTGTACCCCTCTTGTAAAAGGAAATTCACCAGGCAAATCATTTTCTAAAAACTTTACATCTCCACAGGTATACACTTCTTTTATCTCAATGCCGGAATCAGTTAATTTTTTACTCATGAAATAAACTTTTATTACCTGGAAGAAAATTCAGCAAAAACTACAATATTTTTTTTGCCTCATACTGCAATGCATCTAAAACAATAGGGCTTAATTCTGCATTGGGATTGGCTGCATATTCCAACAGGCGCCTGCTTAATTCAATCGCTGCTGTATCAGGAGGCAGGGTGGCAGCCAGGTGATTAATGATAAAAATATTCTGATCTTTTAAATTATTGATTGCTTTCCACATTTCTGGGCTCAAATATATCTGCTGACTGATATTATATTCATATTCGCTACGCAATGTATGCAGTAATGCCAGCTGAAAATCCACCACATTCAGATGGTTGAAAGGCGTACGGGTTACCAGGTTTTTTAAGGACGACCGTTCAGCAAAAACAGACAACCGTTCATAAGCCTGCAATTTGAGTTTAATAGTTTCGTTATTGATACCAAAACGTTCCCGGAACTCATCTTTTAGTCCTTTAAACTCTGCTAATAACCAGGCTATAGCAATAAAAAATACAAACATTACTGCTATCTGGATATCCTGAACTGCTACTTGTAATAAAACCATAACTTAATTTGTTTAACAAAATTAACGCAATTGGGCGCCAATTATTTCCTTCTTTCGCAAAATAGCAGAATGCCGCTTTTTTTAATAATTGGTTAACTTTGCTGTAAATCAATTAAAGTATGGAATCAACAATGGTGGCACCGGTTAGCTTTACCCAATCAGCAGTGAATGAAATCAGGCGATTAATGACTGAAGATGGTTTTGATACAAGCAATAAACTAAGGGTTGGTGTGAAAGGCGGCGGATGCAGTGGTATGACGTATATCCTTGCCTTTGATGCCCCTACAGAAAAAGATGAAACATTTGAAATAGAAGGAATTGATTGCATTATGGAAAAAACGCATGGCATCTACCTGATGGGTATGGAAGTAGAATGGCAGGGTGGACTGAATTCAAGGGGTTTTACATTTAATAACCCGAACGCAAGCAAGACCTGTGGCTGCGGAACTTCTTTTTCGGTATAAAAAAAGTGAGTGGTGAATAATGAGTGGTGAGTAAAAAACTATGGCAGTTCTTGTTTTAAACGCTTTAGATCCGGCCGGTTCCGATTCCGGTGGGCATGCCGGAAAGGACGGGGTTTACTCTTCTTTTTTAAAAATGTCTTTAAAAATATTCCCTTCTGACAACTCTTCGATGTCACTTAACTGCACCTCCAGGGCTCGGGTACTTTTATTTATTTCAACCAATGATAAAATAATCGATATCAGCAGGCTAAAAAGACTCGCCGCAAATATCCAGTGAGCAAGGATCATCCAGTTTCTGAAAATAGCATACATGCACAGCACACAACACAAAAAACTCAATACCCCAAAACTCTGCATGTAACGGATGAGGTTTAGCCTGCTGCGAATATTCTTTATTTGCAGCAAAATGTTCTTTTCTTTTTCGCCACGGTTGTATTCTCCATGCAATTTCCTCACCAGCGCTGCCAATGATAAAAAACGGTTGGTATACGCCAGCATCAACAACGTGATAGCAGGAAATAACAGCGCTGGTGTGTTTATGGAAATATCTAACATGGAATAAATTTAAAAATCAGGATATGATTGAATGAAGTCTTTTGCCATATAAACTCTGATGCCTAAAATGTCTTTTGTGTCCACCAGGTTTTGATGCAATGTGGTATCAGTGGTGATGATGATTTTCTCATTTGTTCCCATACAGATTTCAACTAAGTAAACATCTTTTCTTGGAAGCTGTGCAGCAATTTCTGCTGAAAGTATTTTCACTTCATCAACGATATATACTTTGTCTAATTTATAAAAATTCGCTAACAGCAACTTTACACTATCCCTGTTTTTTGGTGGATATTTAGTCGATTGCTCTGCAAGTTCATAAAATTTTCTTGCCAGTCTGCTGCCATGTTGTATTACAATCTTATCACAAACCTCTAACAGTTTCAGAAAAAAAGTATTTACCAATTCTACCTTCTCTTTGTCAGTTTCTCCAAACCAATGATAAAACCATTCATCTATTGTTAAATGCCAACCTCTTGCCATATTAAATTCCGAGGATTGTTTTCAGGTTATTTAGTTCTGCTTCCATAAAATTCATAAGACCACCTTCAATCTGTCCCTTTTCGTTTACTTCCTGTGGATGTATCACTGTTTCATCATTTTCATTTTGGGCAAGATAAAACTGCACATCATTCTTATCCATTTCTCCATCTGCAATTTTTCTTAATACAGACGAAACGATGTTTTCGCTGTGTGTAGTGAGGAAGATTTGCTTATTTTCTTTTTGTACAATATCACAAAACGCATCCATTAGCTTTGCCTGTGCAGTTGGATGCAGGTGTATTTCAGGTTCTTCAATCATGGCAAGCCCTGTACTTTTTTTAAGCAGCTTTATCAGCATATAGATGGTTTGGTTTACACCAAAACCCTCATTAACCAAATCGGTTGATCTACCACTTTTGGTATGAGTTTTTAAATAAAAAGAAGTACTTCCTGGGATGGAAACAAACCTAAAATTTTTATTGAAAATAGAATTGAAATATTTATCAATTTTTAATTCAAAGTCTAAATCTTCTCTTATCTGCAAAGCAAAATTTGCTTCGTCTGGGTTAAACTCAGAAGAAAAGATTGGACTGAAAAAACCTCGTCGAATAGAAATAATCTCAATCGACTTAATATTCTCGTAGAAACTATTTAAAGCAAAAATACTTAGGCCATTTTTACTATTAGACGGAGACGAGTATTCCTCAAAAGTTAATCCATTCCATAAAAATTTCTGACCAGAAATATCAATTTCCTTTTTTTCAGCTAAAGTAAATGGCAAATCAAAAGCCATTGTATCGTCAAAATTGTTTATCCGCAGTTGAATATATGGACCTAAAAAATCATTATCCAGCGCTAATGTATATTTAATAGGTACTCGAATGGAAGTATACTGATCTTTAATTACTGAATTGATACTTATTTCCGAGTAAGGAATATTTTTATCTTTTTGAATATTCTCAATACCTCCCAAATTAATAAACCCTAAATTAAAAAGGCTGTTTAATCTTTGATTCGGATTTACAAAAAAATTCCTCATCACATAAGGTGCATACAATACACTACTTTTACCACTACCATTTGGCCCGTATAAAATGTTTAATTTTTTTACAGAAATAGTTTGATCTTTGATGCTCCTGAAATTTTTTATTTGAAACTCGGTAATCATTTCCCGGAAATATTTGTTTCTCTAAAGTTAATCAAATAATTTATGCTTCCGCACTACGGTTCAGGTCGCTTATAGCGCCCCGACCCTTTATTCAGTCACTACGTTTTTCAGCAGGTCTTCAAATGTATCTCTCCTGCGGATGAGTTTTGCTTTACCATTTACCAATAGCACTTCGGCAGGTTTTAATCTTGAATTAAAATTACTGCTCATCTCAAAACCATAAGCACCGGCGTTGTAAAACACCAGGTAATCACCTTCCCTTACTTCATGCAGTTTTCTGTCCCAGGCAAAAGTGTCTGTTTCACAAATATTGCCCACCACATTATAAATTCTTTCAGCGCCGGTGGGATTGCTGATATTTTCTATGTGATGATAAGCATCGTACATCATGGGGCGGATGAGGTGATTAAAGCCACTGTTAACGCCTGCAAAAACCGCTGCCGGTGTTTGTTTGATCACATTTGTTTTTACAATAAAATAACCGCACTGACTCACTAAATATTTTCCAGGTTCAAACCATACTTCTAACTTTTTACCCGTCTCTTTTTCAAAATCTGCAAATGCCTGGGCAACTTTTTCTCCTAAGGTAGTAATATCAGTTTCTGCATCACCGTGTTGATAAGGCACTTTAAAACCACTGCCCAAATCAATAAATTGAAGATTAGGAAAATGAATAGCCATGCTAAACATTACTTCAAGCCCTTCTAAAAAAACACGGATATCTTTTATCTCACTGCCGGTGTGCATGTGAATACCGGTTACGTTTAAACGGGTTGTTTTTACAATGCGTTCAATATGCCTGAGCTGGTGAATAGAAATTCCAAACTTACTGTCAATATGCCCGGTGGAAATTTTATAATTACCACCCGCCATAATATGTGGATTCAAACGGATACAAACCGGGTAAGTGTCTGAAAAACGATTGCCAAATTGCTCCAGGATAGAAATATTATCGATGTTGATATTTACACCGAGCTCTTTCGCTTCCACTATTTCATCAAAGTCAACACAGTTAGGAGTGTATAAAATATTTTGCTTTTCAAAGCCAGCCATCAAACCAAGCTTTACTTCATTCACACTCACACAATCCAGCGATGCTCCTATCGATTGTACATACTTTAATACATTCAGATTTGTTAATGATTTACAGGCATAAAAAAAACGGGCATTGCAATTCTTAAATGCTTTCTGTAATTTTTTATACTGGTCTGCGATACGTTCTCCATGGTACACATACACGGGTGTACCGAATTCATTTGCTACTTCAATTAGCTGCTGGTGGGTTAAATTTTTTACCATGTTGCGAAAATAAGTGTTTAATAAATGTAACAGTCAACGCTGTGTATTTATTAAACCGGTTTTGAATTGTTATAAATAAAAAAGCATGGAACCGGATGATCCCATGCTGTCGATAATTTTAGTTTTAAAAATCTTATGCTTCGGAATCTTCTGCCTGCTCTCCCTCCTGTTTATCTTTTTTATTTTCCACGATCTCTCCTTCAGAAGTTACTGCTAAGTTGATTGCTGTTTCTTCTGTTGTTTCAATTTCCAATGCTGCTTCTTCATCAATAGTGTTTTCAACAGACGCTCCTATTGTTTCAATTTCAATAATTGCTTCTTCAGTAAAAGTGCTTTCATCACTCTCTGCTGTTGCTGCCTGGTTTACAATAGTAGCCTGTATCAATTCTTCCATCAATACTTCATTTATCTTAGGCAGATCGGCAGTGCTGTTGATACCAAAATAATCCATAAAAGATTTGGATGTAGCATACACCAATGGCTTGCCTACTGCATCTTCATTTCTGCCAGTAATTACCACAAGGTCTTTTTCTAACAATTTTTGTACAGCATAATCACAGTTTACCCCACGGATAGCTTCCATCTCACTTTTAGTAATGGGCTGTTTGTATGCGATGATGGCCAGCGTTTCTAAAGCCGCTACAGAAAGACGTTTTAGAAATTTATCACCATTTAATTGTGCAACAGTTTTGTGATATTCCTTTTTAGTAAGGAATTGCCAGCCCCCACCAATCTGTTTTAATTCAAATGCATAAAACGCTGAATCATATTTTTCTTTGATGCCTTCCACTGCAGCCTCCACCTGTTCAATGCTGGCCCTGTCATCAATAAAAGCCATTGCATTGTTTAGCATTTCCAGTAATGCCGCACTGCCCAGCGGACGGTCGCTTGCAAATATTAATGCTTCTATATGTGGTATTATTTGAGAGAGTTCCATTTTTGTTAATGTGCAAATGTGCAAATACTGCAAATATGCAAATCTATAAGAGTATTAAAATTATAGAAAGCTTCTTGAACTTAGGGCATTTGCATATTTGCCTATTTGCAAAATTTGCCCATTTGCTTTTACCCATTCAACGCTGCCGCTCCACTCACAATTTCTGTAAGCTCTGTGGTAATCGCTGCCTGCCTTGCCCTGTTGTAACTTATTTTTAATGATTTCAATAATTCATTTGCATTATCACTGGCTTTATCCATCGCTGTCATCCTGGCCCCATGCTCACTGGCATGTGCATCCAGTACTGCTTTAAACAATTGGGTATTCAAAATCTTTGGCATCAGCTCATTCACCAAAACTTCCTTTGCCGGTTCAAAAATAAAATCTGATTTTTTCTGGCCTGCTACTTTTGGAAGTTTAACCACCGGCAAAAATTGTTCAGCTACAAAACGTTGTGTTGCTGCATTCTTAAATTCGCTGTAGATCACTTCCACAGCATCAACCTCTTTATTGCTGAAAGCATCCATAGCATATTTTGCTGCAGACTGAACTTTGTCAAAGTTCAATCCCGTAAAAATATTCCAGTATTTATCGTCCACCCTAAAGCCATTTTTTGTAAAATGCTCAAATCCTTTTTTTCCTATGGGCAATACCTGCACATTTCCCCTGGCCTGCTGGCTGCTGTATTTTTCTTTGATCAGTTGTTTGGCCAGTTTGATCAGGTTGCTGTTATAACCACCACAAAGTCCCCTGTCGCTGGTAACTACAATGATGAGCACTTTTTCTACGGGCCTGTCAGCAGCCAACGCCAGGTTAAGATCCCCGTCGCTATTGCTGATAATATTGGAAAGCATTTCCTGTAACTTCTTTGCATAAGGACGCATTTGTGTAATGGCATCCTGGGCACGACGCAGTTTGGCAGCACTCACCATTTTCATGGCCTTGGTTATTTGCTGGGTACTCTGAACACTTTTTATCCGGTTACGAACTTCTTTTAATGCTCCTGACATATCAGATCAAATTATAAAATGATGTAGATTATTTTGGTGTGCAAATGTAGGGCAAAAAACCCTAAAAGGATGAACGATTATCCACAAAAAACCACCCTTTTAAACCGATAAAACTTATTTTTAGGAAAATGAACACGGAAATAATGCCATTTCTCTTTTACCTGGTGAACCCTAAAAACTAAATTCGTAGCAGATATTTTTTAATTGCCCTTGCTAAATAAATTTTTTATCCAATATTTACAAGCTGGTAAAATACAACCCAAAACAAAGCAGCATCGGGACCACAACATGGAGCTTACATTTAGTTTATTGCTTACGCTTATTTTAGAATTACCCATTGCCGGGTTCTTTTTTAAAAAAAGAAAAAGACGAACAGCCTATTTTGTATGCCTGTTTGTAAATTTAGTTACCTGGCCAATCATGAATATCATCCGGTTAAAAACAGAATGGAATTTAAATATAGTGGAGGTTTTTGTTATCATTGCTGAAGGTCTTGGATATTGGCTCATCCTGAAGTGTGGATGGAAAAAAGCTATTTTAATAACCATTGCCAGTAATATCGTAAGCTTCCTCCTGATAAAATTGGTGCATTTTGAACCGGATATTCTTCCTGAAAAAATAGACATCATTGGGTGATAAGCTTTGAGCCACCGTCAATCTTAAAC
>JAYVLZ010000073.1:0-4870 GCA_043759175.1 Chitinophagaceae bacterium
CTGATCATATGCTTTCACATTTTTTACCCCGGCAATAGTGAGCATTTCTTCCGCATCCGCCATCATATCTTTTCTCATCTTTAACTCATTCTCTTTAATCTCCACATCAAAATCCAGTACCGGTAAGCCCCATTTATCTTTTTTAGTTTTGCTGAGTGTAATCTTATTATCATGATAGGGAAGCATTTCTCCAAAGGCGGTAATATTCATACTCCAGTCATTGGAAGGTTCACTTAATGCTGCTTTCAAATCCGCCCCAATGGTAAACTCTGCAACTTCTAAGCCACGTCCACGGTTAGCACTGCCCTGGTAACCAAAGCCACGTAAGTAATCCCTTTTATCATCATAAATATTTCTGAATCTTGGTATATAAATGCCCGTTGGTCTGCGGCCATAAATATATTTATCTTCATATCCGGATACTTTTCCGCCAGCACCCAGCCTGAAATGATGGTCCATTACATTGTGGCCTAATTCGCCACTGCTGCTTCCTAAACCTTCCGGCCATACATCGGTTGCACTATTCATTAATATCCAGGTACTGTTAAAGGTAGATGCACACAGGAAAATAATCTTTGCATTATAAGTATAAGTCTTGTTGGTTTCTGTGTCCACCGTTTCTACACCAGTTGCCTTCTTTCTATCCTTATCGTAAATCAATTTTGTTACAATCTTATTTACTTCCAGTGTAAGATTACCAGTATTAAAAGCAACCGGCAACGTAGCTGAATTAGAACTGAATACTGCACCGAAAGGACAACCATACCAGCAACGGTTTCTGTATTGACAATTCACACGGTTTTGTTCGGGCTTTGGCTCTGTGATATTAGCACTGCGACCAATGAACATATGGCGCTTGCCTTTGTAATGTTCCTTCATTTTTGCTGCTACGTCCTTCTCCACAATATTCATTTCCATAGCCGGTAAAAACTCACCATCCGGTAATACTTCCAGTCCTTGTTTACTACCCTGTATGCCCGCAAATTTTTCAGCATAACTATACCACGGAGCAATTTCATCATAACGAACGGGCCAGTCGGTACCAATACCTTCTTTTGCATTGGCTTCAAAATCCCATTTATTAAAACGATAACTCTGGCGCCCCCATAGTAAAGAGCGGCCACCGAGTATATAGCCCCGGAACCAATCGAATCTTTTTGTTTCTGTATAAGGATTGTCTTTGTCACTTGCCCATGGAGACCAGTCTTTATCAACTGTTGATTCCCTTAAAGCATAATCCCTTTTTAAAACGGGGTAGTCCAGCTTCATTTTTTGTGTAACACTATTTCGGTTGGGGAAATCCCAAACTTCTTTGGTAGCGTTTTTATAATCTTTAATATGCTCAATTTTTTTACCTCTTTCAATGAGTAATACCTTGAGCCCTTTTTCAGTTAATTCTTTTGCGGCCCATCCTCCACTGATTCCGGAGCCAACTACAATGGCATCGTACGTGTTATTTTCTGGCATAATTTATTTTAATCGTTAGCTGAATATGAAGTCTATAAAAATAGTAAGGTTTGCCACAAATTCATTTGATAAAAATCAAATAATTTGTTGTGAATGAAAATTCAATCGCATGATTTATCCCTATTTAAAAATTGCAGCGTAAGTATACATTAATCCGGCTAATGAAATAGTTAATTAACAGGAGAAATTATACATCACACCTCATCACGGCATCCTTTAAAGCAGCAACCTTTTCTTCGTTTGTTTTTCCGGTTGGTATAAATTCCTGGGCGGTATACCCTTTAAACCCTGTGTCCATAATGGCTTTCATAATGGCAGGATAATATAGTTCCTGGCTCTCATCAATCTCATGCCTGCCCGGAACACCGGCAGTGTGATAATGCCCGATGTACTGATGGTAATCCTTGATAGTTCTTATCACATCACCTTCATCAATTTGCATGTGGTAAATATCATACAGCAATTTAAAATTTGCTGAGCCTGTGCGTTTGCATAATTCAACTCCCCACGGAGTTTTATCGCACATATAATCTTTGTGATCTATTTTACTATTAAGCAATTCCATGTGGATAGTAATACCATTCTTCTCAGCAAGCGGTAAAATCTTCTGTAATCCATCTACACAGTTCTTAAAACCAGTTTCATCATCCATCCCTTTGCGGCTTCCACTAAAGCAGATCACATCTTTATAACCTGCTTTTACCATTAATGGAATTACTTCTTCGTAATCCTTTATTAATTGTGCATGATACTGCTTATCATTAAACCCATTGGTTAAGCTCACGCTGCCGCCGTGATAGCACATAGAACTGTACAGATTATATTTCTGCAACATGGGCCAGTCTTTTGGAGCGATCAAATCGATGGCACCAAAGCCAATTTCCTTAACTGCCTTACACAATTCTTCCAGCGAAATAAAATTGTAGCACCACTGGCAAACCGAATGATTGATATTACCTTTTAGTTTCATTTGCTTTTTGTCGTTTTTAGTATCTGCCGCACAGGCAGTAATTAAAGAAGAGGATCCTATTGCTACGGAGCCAGCTATCAGGTTTTTTATAACCACTCTTCTGTTTTGCTTTATTGACATATTGATAATTTTATTTTAAATAAAGAGGATTATACAGCAGGTTGTAATACCGCTTTTTTTCTTGAACGCATGTAGATGAACAATGCAGCAAAAGCTACAATTAAAACGATTGGTATAATTAAAGTTGCATTAATAATTTCGGGACCGGCGGCCTTTTTTGCTTCGTTCAATGCACTGGCCATTTCCGCTGTGGCAGACGGATCGGAATAAGCCTGGACACTGGCACCATCTGGTAATTTTGCGGCCAGCAACCTGTCATAATACCCTCCCATAAATATCATATACAATGACACTGCAAACATACCGGCACCGCCCATCAGGTTCATCCCGACAGCGCCTGTTTTAGGTAAATTTTCAGAAACAAATCCGAGCATGGTTGGCCAGAAATAACAAACACCAATACCAAATACCAATGCCCCAACAAAGAGCATACTGCCTGAGGTATGACCCAACATATATAAGCCCAGTGCAGCAAATATTGCAGAGAACAATAATACACCAGTTGGAGAAAGTTTATGTACAACAGGTCCGGCAAAAGCTCTTCCTAAAACCATTACACCTGTTTCGATTGTTAATAATAACAATGCATTGTCAGTTACATTTTTCAACAATACATCAATCCACTGGCCGGTAAATAATTCTGTAATAGCTGTACCAAACATTAAGATAATCATCACAAAAAATAATGGGTTCAGTAAGGCCTTATACATTTCTGAAGTAGACACCCCACTTGAAACTCTTTCTGTAACCGGAAATTCCAGTTTGCTGAAAAGATAGCCATAGATGATAGTCGGGATCAGCATAACGCCAACCAGCAATTTCCAGTTATCAAGAAATAATGTGTCTGGAATATTCACTCCAAAGAATCTAACGATCAATGTTCCAATAACGATCCCACCCGGGAACCAAAGATGAAAATAATTGAGCCTGGTTGTTTTATTTTCCGGGTAAAGACTTGCTACCAGTGGGTTACAGGCAGCTTCTACGGTTCCATTTCCTAACCCTATCAGCAAAGTGGAAATAAACAAAGACCAGAAACCTGTTGCCATTATCGTAAGAACAATTCCGAAGAGATGAAAAATAGCGGCGGCAACAAGTAATCTTTTCATACCAATAATATCCACCACCATGCCACCAATAATAATGGCCAGTGGAAAACCCCAAAATGCGGTACTGGTAATGATCCCCGCCTGTTCCTGGGAAAGACCAAAATTGTGTTTCCATGTATCAAGCAAACCAGCCCTGATACCGAATGAAAGTGAAGTAACTAATAATGCAAGACAACTTGCTACAAATAATTTGTTTCTCTGAATACTGGCAGTCATATCGTTTTGTTGTTTTTTGTTAAGAATAATTGTCTTCTTAACAGGTGATAAATAAAAGTAAGAAAGTAAATTTAAGGCTTAAAATAATTTCAGCATCGTATATTTTATTTTTAGATAAAATAATATCGTTCAAAAAAGCTTTGCAACTTATTTAACTTATTAATTCTCCACCCCTTGTTTAATTTAAACATCATAACAGCGGATCAATACTAAGCGGCTTTTTTTTGCTGTCTTTAAAAAGCAACGTAAATAATAACAATACTGCTGCTGCTATACCAGCTGGTATCAACCATATATTTCTCCATGCAAATCCTTCACCCACTTTAAAATTTTCAGCAATCTGCCCTGCCACCCAAAATCCTATCAGCATTCCCACACCATAAGTGGCTAAGGTTATCATGCCCTGTGCAGATGAACGGATTTTTTCACCGGCTTTTTCATCGGTATAAATTTGCCCTGTTACAAAAAAGAAATCATAACAGATACCATGAAGCACAATACCTCCATACAACATCCATATATTAGCCTCACCATTTCCAAATCCAAAAAATACATAACGGATTACCCAGGCAAGCATTCCAAAAATCAGCATCTTCTTTACACCAAACCTGCTGAAAAATAATGGCATCAGAAACATAAAGATCATTTCAGACATTTGACCCAAACTCATTTGGCCTGCTGCATTATTAATATGCATGGCATCTTTTATAAAGGATTCTGCATTTTGATAATAAAATGCCAGTGGTATGCAGATAAGCATGGATGATAAAAAGAATATAGCAAAGTTTTTATCCTTTAATAATTTCAATGCATCCAGTCCGAGTATTTCACCAACAGAAGCAGGAGTTCCTTTTTTTGGCGGTGGTGTATTGGGAAGTGTAAAACTAAAAACACCCAGCACGGCTGACATCACACTTGCCAAAATAAATGTTTTGCCCAGGCCTTGTTCTTTCCAGGCCAGCCAGCCAATCAACAATCCTGCGATGAT
>JAYVLZ010000074.1:0-4743 GCA_043759175.1 Chitinophagaceae bacterium
CTGCAAATGCCTGTTACAAATGGATACAGGATCACTGTAATTTAAAAAGCAATTTTATTATAGTATGTGGCAATGGCAATAACGGGGGGGATGGACTTGCCATTGCAAGAATGATGCAGCAGGCAAAGTTGCAAACAACGGTTTATATTTTACAGGGTGACAAAAGAAGTGAAGATTGTGCCATTAATTTCAACCGGTTGAAGGCATTGCAGTTTGTGATGAATAAAATAGCTGATGAAAATGATTTCCCGTTGCTGTCACAGGGCAGTATTGTGATTGACGCATTATTTGGAACAGGTTTAAATAAACCACTTCAGGGTTTGGCTGCTCAGTTAGTCCGGCACATTAATCAATCAGCAGCAAAAATTATAAGTATTGATTTACCAAGCGGTCTTTTTTCTAATACTTCTTCTTTAGAAAATACCTGTATAAATGCAACTCACACGTTAAGCTTCCAATGCAACAAGCTGGCTTTTATGATGCAGGAAAATGAAATACACACCGGAGAAATTTCAATACTGGATATTGGTCTGCGTCCTGATTTTTGTAAAAATAATAAGACAGCATTTGCAACCATTGATGATGAACTGATACGATCCATTTACAGACCAAGAAAACAATCAGGGCATAAATATACTTATGGACATGCACTGTTATATGCAGGCAGTAAAAACATGATGGGTGCTGCATTGCTTAGCGCCAAAGCCTGCCTTAGAAGTGGTGCAGGGCTTGTTACAGTTCATACTCCAGAAGAAAGAATGCCCATTATACAAACAGCATTACCGGAAGCCATTTCATCTGATGAAAATGATTTTGAAATAATTTCTAAAAAAAAGGCGGCCATTGGAATTGGCCCCGGTTCAGAAGTAAATGAGACTAACAGTAGTTTGTTGAAAAAAATAATTACAGAATGGAATGGACCGCTGGTAATAGATGCTTCAGCATTACAAATGCTGATTCCTTTGACTGATTTACTTTCAGGCAGGAAAATAAACCCTGCAATAATAACACCTCACACCGGTGAATTTGAAAAGCTCTTTGGCAAAACCAACAATGATTTTGAAAGAACAACACTTGTTATTGAAAAAGCGGCTACGCTTAATTGTTATATCATTTTAAAAAGCCATCATACGCTGGTGGCATGCCCTGACGGAAGCGCCTGGTTTAATACAACAGGCAACAGTGGCATGGCTACAGCTGGCAGCGGTGATGTGCTTACAGGCATACTTACCGGTTTATCAGCACAGGGTTATACTCAAAAAGAAGCATGCCTGATGGGGGTTTACCTGCATGGCCTGGCAGGAGATATTGCTGCCGCTAAATTGTCTGAAGAAGCGATGATTGCAGGAGATATCACAGCACAACTTGGTGAAGCATTTAAAGCCATTAAAAATGCCCCGTCGAGGAACGGGGCAACGAACAACCCTAATTAAAATCACCCTTTTTTATTCGCCTTATAACGTTTATCTGGCGTACCATTCTTTTTTAACGGCACTGCTGCGGTGGTAGCTTTATTTTCTTTAAACCGCTTATCAGGTGTACCATCGGCCTTTAAGGGTACAGCACTAACAGTTTTTGCTTTATCCATCTTTACTACTTTAGCCGCTGCAGGTTTTGTTACTGCTGCTTTTTCAACAGGTTTTTTTGCAGCTACCTGGGCTGATGAAATTCCGGCAAAGCCGAGCATAAAACAAATGGCAATCAATAGCTTTTTCATAATGTTATTTTTTAAAATTTACAGCAATTTAAACTGACTTATTTAATCCGGTTGTTAGTCAATTGTTAACCAGTAAAAAACATTGCAGGATTAACCTTTCTCTTTTGCACCGTTATTTGTATTTTTAATTTATTATGACAATTGAAGCATTAAACAAACAATTCGGCATTCCAAATGTGCTAACCTTTAATGAAGGAAAAGGCGGGCTTTCAATAATCAATATCAATAGCAGCCAGGCCAGTGCAGCAATCAGTTTGTATGGTGCACAAATACTCAGTTATATTCCAAACGGGCAAAAGGATATTTTATGGATGAGTGAGCAATCATTATTTGAAACCGGCAAAGCAATAAGAGGTGGTGTTCCGCTATGCTTCCCCTGGTTTGGGCCACACCCAAGTGACAAAGCCAGACCGCAGCATGGTTTTGCCAGGCTTCAGGAATGGAATGTAATGAGTGTTGAGGAGTCTGCAGATGAAATAGTAATCGTAACACTTTCATTGCATGAATCTCCGTTTAGTCTTGAGATGTGGCCATATACTTTTAAAGCCATTGCCGCATTCCAAATTGGGAAAAAACTTGAAATAAAATTTACAGTTACCAATACTGGTAATGAATCATTTGAATATGCTGATGCATTACATACATATTTTAATATCAGCGATATCTCAGCGATCAATATTGAAGGGCTGCAAAATGCCAGTTATTATGAAGGGTTTGGTATGGACTTAAAAACACAGCAAACCCACCTGCTTTCTTTTGATGCCGAAACAAACAGAAGGTATGTTCATCACAACAACGATTGTACTATTATTGATCCGGGATATAACAGGAAAATTTATGCAGGCAAAACAGGCAGTAATGTAACAGTGATATGGAACCCGGCGGAAGAAACCGCCAAAACGATGACTGACATACATCCCGGCGGATATAAAACATATGTATGTGCAGAGCCAGCCAATGCATATCCGGGTATTGACATGATCCATCTTGTTCCCGGAGAAAGCCATATGCTATCAGCCAGCATTGAGATCATCTAATTCTAAATTTCTTTCCAGGATAATTTCTGTTGAATAAGAAACTCTTTCATCAGTATCTTTAAATAAAAACACACACATCACTGATGGGGAAAAGCATAATAGAAAAAACAACATCACCGGTAAAACTTAAAAGAGCGCTGGGCCCTGTAATGCTTTGGGGATTGGGTGTTGGTTACGTTATCAGCGGCATGTATTTTGGCTGGAACCTTGGGCTGCCTGAAGGCGGCACACTGGGACTTGCCATTGCTACTTTTTTCATTATTATTTTATACATCACTTTTACTTTTTCTTATACAGAGTTGGCTTGTGCTATTCCGAAAGCCGGTGGTGTATTTGACTATGCCACCAGGGCAATGGGAAGAGATTTAGGTTTTATTGCAGGCATGGCACAGATAATAGAATTTGTTTTTGCACCGCCTGCCATTGCTGCTGCCATTGGTGCCTACTTTCATATTTTCTTTCCCCAGTTTTCTGTAGCTGCCATTGCGATTACTGCATATATCCTTTTTACTGCATTAAATATTTATGGTGTAAAGGCTGCCGCAATATTTGAACTTGTAATAACAGGATTTGCTGTATTTGAATTACTACTTTTCTGCGGAATCACTTTGCCACATTTCCATTGGAGTAATATTACACATAATGCATTTCCAAATGGTTGGAAAGGCGCATGGGCAGCAACTCCATTTGCCATCTGGTTTTTTCTTGGCCTGGAAGGTGTTGCTAATGTAGCAGAAGAAACCATCAACCCACAAAGAAATGTGATGCTTGGTTTTGGTTCTGCGTTATTTACTTTGATCGTTTTATGTGCCTTGGTATTTTTGGCATCGATAGGTGTTGGTGGGTGGGAAAAAATTGTGTACGCTGCTCCCGGTGCTGATGCTTCTGATTCCCCATTGCCATTAGCTTTGGCACAGATAACCGGCAGCAGCGGATGGCTGTATCATTTGCTGATAACAATTGGCCTGATGGGTTTAGTGGCATCTTTCCATGGATTGATACTGGCTGCAAGCCGTGCTACCTATGAGTTTGGATATGCTGGCTGTATTCCAAAAGTAATCGGTAAAGTACATCCCAAATTTAAAACACCGGTAAATGCATTGTTGCTGAATATGTGTATTGGTATCATTGCATTGCTAACAGGAAAAACTGGCGATATTATTACCATTGCCTGTTTTGGTGCCATTGTTTTGTACGTCTTTGGAGTGCTGAGTGTGCTGCTATTAAGAAAAAAAGAACCCTCACTCCCCCGCCCTTTTCGAACACCGTTCTATCCATACTTCCCATTGATTGCATTGGCTATTGCTTTGTTTTCCCTGGTAGCCATGATTTCACTGAATATTAAATTGTCATTACTCTTTACAGGTATTATGGCACTTGCTTATATTTGGTTTCATTACTTTGTAAAAAAATCTCCTGATGCAAACGAAAATTTCCCTGGATAATTTGCTGCAGCAATTAACCGAACAAAATACTGAAAAGGTAAAAGTGGCCATCACGGATACAGACGGTATCCTTCGTGGCAAAATGATCAGCTTTGAAAAATTTATTTCTATTGCAGAGAAAGGATTTGGTTTTTGCAATGTAGTATTTGGCTGGGATGCAGGTGATGTTGCTTATGATAACGTGCAATACACCGGCTGGCATTCGGGTTATCCGGATGCTACAGCAGTGATCGATATCAATACCTTCCGGCAGATACCATGGGAGGATGATACGCCCTTTTTCCTGGCAGATTTCAGGGATGGCAAAGGAAAGGATTTAGGAGTTTGCCCAAGAAGTTTATTAAAGAAGATCACACAGCAATCACTGGATGCAGGTTTCACACCTTACTTTTCCCAGGAGTTTGAATGGTTTAATGTGATGGATAACTGTAATGAATTGTATAAAAATAAATTCAGCAATATTCAACCTTTAACAAATGGAATGTTTGGCTACTCACTGCTAAGGGCAGCCGAAAAAAATAGTTACTTCCATGATTTGTTTGAC
>JAYVLZ010000075.1:0-3887 GCA_043759175.1 Chitinophagaceae bacterium
ACAGCCGCTTCCACCCATACCTTACCTCCATGGTTGGAAATAACTTTCTCCACTATTGCAAGGCCAATGCCGGTTCCTTCAAACTGATCTGCAGAATGCAGCCGCTGAAAAACTTTGAATAATTTATGTCTATATTTTTCATCAAAACCGGCACCATTGTCTTTTACAAAATATACAATTTGATCAGGCGCTGTATAAAAGCCAATTTCAATTTCAGGATGGGAAATTTTTGTGGAATATTTAACTGCATTTGAAATAAGGTTGATCCATACCTGGCGAATGGTATTGAGATCTGCATCTGCAGCAGGTAATGAATGTATGATCCATTTTATCTTACTGTTTTTACTATTATCCAGGCCAGTAATAACTCCCTTTACCAATCCTTCCATATCAATGCCGGTCTTTATCATTTCGTGCCTTCCCATTCTTGAAAAAGCAAGCAGGTCATCAATGAGGTTTCCCATTTTTATTGTGCTGTTTTTTATTACATCAGTAATTCTTTTAGCTTCATCATCTAACTTACTGCTGTAATCTTCTTCCAGTATGGCAGTAAAACCAATGATGGCTCTCAGGGGTGCCCTCAGGTCATGCGATACCGAATAAGAAAATGCCTCCAGCTCTTCATTAGAATTTTTTAACTGCTCCGTTCGCTTTATTACTTTTTCTTCCAGTTCGGCATTTATATTTTCCATCTTTTTTTCTGTTTCCTTTCGTTCGGTTATATCCCGGTAGTTTGCCACATAAGCCTTTACAGCAGGGTTTTGCAATAAGTTAGTAACAACACCTTCCAGCCAGATATATTGTCCATTTTTATGCAGAAACCTGTATTGAAATGACAGAGGAACATTGGGAATATTTTTTAAATCTTCGTATAATTTAATAAAATCATGTTGGTTATCCGGATGAATATAATCCACCACTTTTTTTTCTTTTCTTTCTTCCGGAGTGTATCCTAAAATACGGGTAACAGAAGGACTTTGATATAAGATATTTGAACCGGCATCATTTAAAACAATGCCATCAGAAATATTTTCTATTAAAGAACGGAAACGAATTTCACTGGCGGTTACTTTTTCTTCTGCTTCTACTCTTTGGGTAATATCCCTGAAATTGAAAACAATGGCATTTACATATTTATCGTGTAACAAATTTGTTACTGCACCTTCCAGCCATATATAGTGACCATTTTTATGCAGGTTGCGGTAGGTTGCATAAATGGGTTTGCCCGGTTTTGCAATACATTCCTTCATAATTATTTCAGCCTTTTCCCAATCATCGGGATGAATAGAAATTTTGTTTTTGCCATCAGAAATCATCATCTCCTCATCGCTCCATCCTGTAATACGTGCGGCAGAAGGGCTGCGGTAAAAAACTTTAAAAGATGCATCCAGCAAAGTAATAATGTCATAATTGTTTTCTATTAATGCCCTGAAACGTTTTTCGCTGGATGCTAATTTTTCTGTTGCATTAATTCTTTCTGTCACATCATTGGCCAGAATAAGAATTGCCTTATTATTTTCAAATTTTACCCGGTGTGAATTTATTTCAACTTGTATTAAGCTGCCGTCTTTTTTCAGGTGATTCCAGATGCCCATGTTATTAATTCCAGCAATAATCTTTGATGAACGGTCCATTTGCAGAAAGGTATTTTTATCCTCTTCGGGCCTGATATCCATTGCTGTCATTGAAAGAAATTCTTCACGGGTGTATCCGTAATGCTGGATGGCCATTTTATTTACATCCAGAAATTTAAAAGTAACTGCATCTATCACCCACATGGGCAAAGGATTGTTTTCAAAAAGGTAGCGGTATTTTTTTTCGCTGTTGTAAATCTGTTCGGTTCTTTCTTTTACTTTTACCTCCAGCTCTTCATTGTATTTTTTAAGCTGTTCTTCTAACTGCCTGCGCAAGCTGATATCTCTTACACCAAAATAGAAGGAAGTACTTTTTCCTTTTTCATTTTTAATGAGGTTTACAGTAACCGCCCCAAAAAAGGAGGAACCATCTTTGCGAAAGAAATTCATTTCTGTTTTCCATACCCCTTTTTCAACAACCTGTTGAACTGCCTCTTTTATTTTATCATCGGGAAGATGAATTAATCCAAGTGCTGATGCAGCTTTTCCTATTGCTTCCGCTTTACTGTAACCATGTAATTTTTCTGCACCCTTGTTCCAGCTGATGATACGCTGATCTAATCCAATTGAAATAATTGCTTCAGATGATTGTTCCACCATATTGGTAAGGTGGTTTACTTCGCCCTGTAGTTTCTTTTGTTCGGTAATATCAAAACTTACTGACACATAACCGGTAATTGCTCCTTTATCATCCCTTATGGTAGACGAAGATGCCTTTACCCAAATATCTTTGCCAGACTTTGTTTTTCTTTTTATTTCACCTGTCCAGTAATGTTTCCGGGCAATCTCTTTTATTATTGCATCTGTTTCCTGCTCGCTGATAACTGTTTTTAAAATTGCATTGGGTTCATTGCCTGTCATTTCTTCTTTTGCATAACCGTAAAGGTTTTCAGCACCCTTGTTCCAACTGATAATTTTGCGGTCGGCATCAGTAGTGTAAATAGCATCATTGGACTGGTTGATTTGAAAAGAAAGCATTTCGAGTTTCTCCTGTACTTTTTTTCTTTCGGTAATATCCCTGGCAATCCTGGAATAGCCATACAGTTTTCCTCCATCATCTGTTAATGCGGTAAAAATTACCTGCGCCCAAAAGGTGGCTCCATCTTTCCCCACATAATAACTTTCAGTTTCATATTGGCCATATTCCCTTGCTTTTTTAAGGCACCGGGCAGGTTCACCTTTTTCAATATCTTCTTTGGTATAAAAAATTTCAAAAGATTTGCCAATGATGTCTTCTGGTTTATTACCCATACTATTTTCTTCACCGCTGTTCCAGCTAATCACCCGGCCATTGGTATCCAGCATGGTGAAAGTATAATCTTTTATATTGCTGGAGAATACCCGGAAACGCTCTTCACTTTTTTTAAGTATACCGGATAGTTTTTCCTGTTCTTTTTTCCTGATGTTCTGCCGGTCTTTCAGAAAAAGCAGCGTCATAGCTGCAAGAATAAACCAGGCAATTGCAATAATGATTTGTTGCTCATTTGATGTTACCGCCTCTTTATCTTTTTTTCTCTGTTTTAGTAAATTAATCTCATACTGCTGCATAGCGCCTGATACCCGGCGTATATCATCTAAATATATTTTTCCTTTGCCCGATGCCACTATTTGCAAAGCTGATTGAAAGCCAATATCTTTTTTTAACCCGGTGATGCTGTCTGCAAATAATATTCTCCTGTTTGCAAAAGATACCATGGAATCAATCAATGTTTGTGATGAGTGTGTGTCTGTTGCCAGTGCCTTCAGATCACTTGCCAAACTTTTAAAATCTTTTTTTGCATTTAAGTATGCTTGAAGAAAATCCGGATCACCGGTAAGTAAATATGCCCTGGAACCAGTTTCTAATGCCCTGGCTGCAGTGTATGTCTTTTCAGTGTTTAATATTGCCTGCTGTGTTTCATCCACCAGCTTTGAAGTGGATACTTCTTTCCGGGATTGATAAAGTGTAACCGTAATGATTAATACAATAGCAAGCAGGAGTAGTGCAAGGCCGGTGATCAATATTTTATCTGAGGTGAATTTTAATTTCATGAATATCAGGTTTTGTATAGGGTCAGAACTTTAGTTAGCGGATATTTTAAATTTTTATTCTAATCTTCTTTAAGAAGCTGTCTAAAAATAGAATTTTGATTCACCATGTAAGCCGTTCGTGGAGACACCATAGCCGTCAACTTAAGCTTTTTGTAGAGCCGTAGGCTCGAATTTGTTTTGTAGCAACGGGTTTAAATCCGTTGCTACAAATGATATTTTATC
>JAYVLZ010000076.1:0-7209 GCA_043759175.1 Chitinophagaceae bacterium
CTGGCAATTAAATTTATTTCAGGATGCTCTTCCAGTATTTTTTTATAGAGATCAATAGACGGGCCTTCCATCACACCGTCTTTTGAAATATCGGTACAAAAAATATTGGTTACACCCAACCCGATCATGTTTCCGATAAAAGTAAAAACATTCATGCCCCCATCTTCCAGCCATCCACTGATCTTAATTTTTTCATCCAGTACATCTGCACCAATTAAAAATTTGCCTGCACCAAATTCCATCAGCCATTCTTCAAGCAGCTCCGGATGCTTTACAGCCATACTGCCAATGGTAACAATAGATGCACCTGCATTAAAAATACTTTCAACATCATTTATTTTTTTGACACCACCACCAAAATCAATGGCCAGGTTTGTGTTAGAAGCGATGGACTCCAATACTTTTAAATTAATAATCGTACCAGCTTTAGCTCCATCCAGATCCACTACATGCAAACGGGTGATGCCTGCATCTTCAAACTGCTTTGCCACTTCCAGCGGGTTTTCATTATATATTTTTTGCTGTGCATAATCGCCTTTAGTAAGACGTACACATTTGCCGTTGATAATATCTATTGCCGGGATAATGGTCATGGTATACTGATAAAATTTTTTAAAATTGTTGCACCTGCCGTACCTGATTTTTCAGGATGAAATTGTACTGCGTAAAAATTATCTTTTTGCAATGCTGCACTATAAGGTAATATATAATTGGTTGTTGCAATGGTTTCATTTCCCAATGCTGCATAATAACTGTGCACAGTATAAACATAAGCGGCATCTGTTAATCCATCAAACAAAACAGATTTGTAATTGTAAATGCTATTCCATCCTATATGAGGTACTTTAGGGAATCTTCCGGTCTGACCTTCGGTGCCGACCGGGGGCACAAATAATCTTACATCTTCATCAAATATCCCCAGGCATTTTGTATCGCCTTCTTCAGAATGTTTGCACATCAATTGTAAGCCGAGGCAAATACCTAATACAGGTTGCTGTAAAGAAATGATCAGTTTATCCAATCCCCTTTCTCTTAAATATTGCATGGCAGGTGCTGCATGCCCAACGCCGGGGAATATTACTTTATCAGCATTCCGGATGGTTGTTGCATCATCTGTTACAATAGATTCTGCATTCAATCTTTGCAAAGCATATTGCACACTCAGTACATTACCGGCATTGTATTTTATAATTGCGATCATAAGCCCCATCCCCGCCCCTATCCCCTAAAGGGGGACTAAGGCATTTTTAAATTGATTTATAATATTCCTTTTGTTGAAGGAAGTGAATCATTATTGATATCCCTCTTTACTGCCTGTTTAATACATTTTGCAAATGCCTTAAATATGGATTCGATCTTGTGGTGTTCATTATCCCCTTCCACTTTAATATTAAGATTGCACTTAGCCGCATCACTGAATGATTTGAAAAAATGATAAAACATTTCAGTGGGCATCTCTCCTATTTTTTCTCTTTTAAATTCAGCATCCCACACTATCCAGTTTCTTCCTCCAAAATCTATGGCTACCTGCGCCAGGCATTCATCCATTGGTAACACAAATGCATATCTTTCTATTCCTCTTTTATCACCCAATGCTTTGATGATTGCTTCGCCTAATGCAATACCAGTGTCTTCAATAGTATGATGTTCATCAATATACAGGTCACCTTTACATTCTATTGACAAATCAATATTTCCATGCCGTGCAATTTGTTCCAGCATGTGATCAAAAAAACCAAGACCAGTTTTCATGCTGGCTTTGCAGCTTCCATCTAAATTTATATCAACCGTAATTTTTGTTTCATTGGTATTGCGCTGATGAAGAATTCTTCTCGGAGGTAATTTTAGATAGTTGTAAATATCTTCCCAGTTGGGTGATTCCAAAACAATCACTTCTTTTCTCAATGCATCAACAGTATCATTGATTTCAGCAGCACCTAATGAAGTATCATTATTAAGCCAAAAACCTTTGCAGCCAATATTTTTTGCCAATTGCATATCTGTAATGCGATCTCCTATCACAAATGAATTGGTGAGATCATAAGCAGGATCAGTCAAATATTTTGTGAGCATACCTGTTCCTGGTTTACGGGTAGGTGCATTATCTTTTGGGAATGTACGGTCAATAAAAATATCGGTGAAGTGGATATTTTCATTTGATAGACTTTTCAAAACGAAATTATGTACCGGCAAAAAGGTATCTTCTGGAAATGATGCAGTACCCATGCCATCCTGGTTGGTTACCATTACAAAAATATAATCCAGTTCTTCCGCAATCTTTCGCAGGTACTTAAACATGCCCGGGTAAAATTCCAGTTTGGAAAATGAATCCAGCTGGTAAGTTGGTGGCGCTTCTTTTATCAATACACCATCACGATCTATAAATAAAATGCGGGCCCCCTGCTCCCGATGAATCGGGACCGGCTCCCCGAAAGGGGGTTCCTGGCGTATGCTGTTCTGTTGTTCGTTTTTATCCGGCATAGCTTTTAAGTAATTTTATTAAAGTTGTATTTTCTTCAGGTGTTCCTATTGTTATACGCAAACAATTTTCACAATGTACCTCTTTGCTCCTGTTACGAACGATCACTTCATTGCCGGATAAGTAATCATACAATTTATTTGCATCGTTTACTTTCACCAAAATAAAGTTAGCATCGCTGGAATAAATTTTTTCAACAAAAGAAAGTAGCTGCATTTCTTTTATCAATATTTCCTTTCCCTCTACTACCTGCTTTATCCAGTTGTTGACAGTAGCTGTATCCTGTAATGCTTCCAATCCTATTTGCTGAGATGCTTCATTTACATTGTAAGGTGGTTTTACTTTATTGAATATGTCAATAATATCCATGGACGCATAACACAAGCCCAGCCTTAATGCGGCCAGTCCCCATGCTTTTGACAGCGTTTGCATCACAATCAAATTGGGATATTCTGTCAGTTCCTGTATAAATGTTTTTTGCTTTGAATAATTAATGTATGCTTCATCAATAATAATAATTCCAGGAAAATTATTCAGCAATATTTCAACATCAGCCCTGTTCATATCATTACCTGTAGGATTATTGGGAGAGCAAATGAACAGCAGCTTTGTGTTATCATCCACAGCATTTAAAATCGCTTCCACATCCAATTGAAAATCTTCTGTAAGGTTTACTTTTTTTATTTGTACATCGTTGATGTTTGCACTTACTTCATACATGCCGTAAGTAGGCGGACAAACAATTACATTGTCGGCGGCTGGATTACAAAATATCCTGTATGCCAAATCAATCACTTCATCGCTGCCATTACCGATAAAAATATTTTCAGCGGGTATGCCTTTTATTTTTGCCAGTTGAAACTTTAACTGCCATTGCAAGGGATCGGGATAGCGGTTATACCTCACCCCCACCTCTCCTTTAGGATAGGAGCCAGGTGAACCAAATGCATTTTCATTGGCATCTAAAAAAACAGAAGCCTTGCCGGTAAACTCATGCCGGGCTGATGAATATGGTGTGAGATTTTTAATGTTATCTCTTATTAGATTATATAAATCAAATTCCATTATTTCTATTTTACCTCACCACCCTTCCTCCTCTCCTTAAGGAGAGGAGGCGGTACTGAATACCTTTAATAAACATTTTATCTTCCGCATCAACTTATTTCCTTTACCCAACAATACTTCAATCACTCTTCACTAATTATAAAACCCAACAATGTAAGTAAGGGTTTTACAATCTCTTTAATCCATCTAATCTACCCAAATCCCCGTTTAGACAGTTGCCGCATTTCTTATTGTCACTGCATTCTTATGTGCATCCAGGCCTTCCGCAGCAGCCATTAGTTCAACCGTGTTACCAATATTTTTCAATCCTTCTATTGATAATTGCTGAAAGGTGATCTTCTTTACAAAACTGTCCAACGACACACCGCTATAAGCTTTTGCATATCCATTGGTTGGTAGTGTATGATTAGTGCCTGATGCATAATCTCCAACACTTTCCGGTGAATAATGCCCAAGAAAAATACTACCGGCATTTACTACTTTTTCTGACAGCACCACAGCATTATCTGATGCAATGATCAAGTGCTCTGCAGCATAATCGTTTAACAGATCAAATGCTTCAATTATATTTTCCATTACTACATAATTACTATTTTTCATTGCCACTATTGCAATTTCTTTTCTTGGTAATGCTGCTAATTGCTTTCCAATTTCAGTAGTTACTTTTTCAATGATTGTTTGTAATGATGCAACTAACAATACCTGACTGTCTGCACCATGTTCTGCCTGGCTCAACAGATCTGCTGCAACAAAGGATGGGTTGCAACTTTCATCAGCATACACTGCTACTTCACTTGGGCCGGCAGGCATATCAATAGCAACACCTTCTTTATTGATCAGTTGCTTTGCACAGGTTACATATTGATTGCCCGGGCCAAAAATTTTATATGCCTGCGGAACAGTTGTTGTTCCATAAGCCATTGCCGCAATAGCCTGCACTCCGCCTATTTTATAAATATTCTTTAACCCAATTAAATTTGCTACATAAAGAACAACTGGATTTACTTTACCTTTTTTATTACAAGGAGTACAAACAATAATCTCTTGGCAACCTGCCAGCACAGCAGGTATTCCCAACATCAACAAAGTTGAAAATAATGGTGCGGTACCACCCGGAATATACAAACCAACTTTTTGAATACCTACTGATTTTCTCCAGCAGGTTACGCCACTGGTTGTTTCTATTTGTTTGATTTCTTCTTGCTGAGCCTGATGAAATTGAGTGATGTTATTTTTTGCAATTTGTATAGCAGCTTTTAATTCTTCATCCACCAATAATAATGCTTCCTGTATTTCTGCTTCACTTACTTTCAATTCCTTTAATTGTACTTTATCAAATTGCGCTGCATATTTTTTCACCGCTTCATCACCATTCAATTTTACATCATTCAAAACAGCAGCCACGGTTGCTTCCAGCGGCTTGCTGTCCAGCAGGGGTCGCTGAATGATTTCATTCCATTGCTCTTTTGAAGGATTTATAAATAGTTTTTTCATTGTTCAGTTTTCTACTTTTTACTGGTCTGACCTTTGGTGCCGACCAGGGTTTTATGCAATCATTTGTTCAATAGGCATTACCAAGATTCCCTGTGCCTCAAATGATTTTAATTTTTCTATCACTTCCCAAAAATCATTTTCATTCACCACACTTTGTACACTGCTCCAACCCTCTTCTGCCAGTGGCACAATGGTGGGACTTTTCATACCGGGCAATAATGCAATAATATTTTTTAACTGGTGATTGGGCGCATTCATCAGGATATATTTATTGTGCCTGGCAGTTTTTACTGCATTGATCCGCAACAATAATTTTTCAAGAATCGCTTTTTGATCAGTAGTTAAATTTTTATTTGCAACCAATATAGCTTCTGATTTCAAAATCACAGCTACTTCTTTTAATCCATTTATAAAAAGTGTACTGCCGCTGCTTACCAGGTCGCAAATAGCATCTGCCAAACCGATACCTGGTGCAATTTCAACGGAGCCGCTGATCTCATGGATTTCTGCATCAACATTATTCTGATTCAAAAAATTTGTTGATATTACCGGGTAGCTGGTGGCGATTTTTAATCCCTGCAAATCTTGCACTCCATTATACTTCATACTCTTTGGAACAGCAATGCTCAACCGGCATTTACCAAACCCCAAACGGTAAACTGTTTCAATATCTTTTTCTTTTTCCTGAACTACATTTTCTCCCACAATACCGATATCTGCAACGCCATCAAACACATACTGTGGAATATCATCATCCCGTAAAAAATAAATTTCCAGAGGGAAATTCTGAGCTATAGCTTTTAATTGTTTATTGCCATTGTTAATGTCGATACCACAATCTTTTAACAGCCGTATAGAATCTTCAAATAACCTTCCTGATTTTTGAACTGCGATCTTTAGCATAGTTGCCCCCATCCCCTCAAGAGGAATTTTGTGAATAATAATTTTTCTTTTGCCTTGAAATAAAAAAGGGCCTACTTTTCAGTAAGCCCTTTTTTGAAAATATGTTTAACACATACCAATCAGCATAGCTTACCCTGCGGCAACTGTATGATGATGATGTATGTGAGTGATTGTTATCATTGTGGTGCAAAGTAAAGGCTGATAAATTATTTTACCAAAAAAAATTTACAACCCTGCCGGCGGCTTATAGCCCCGGCAGCGGTTTTGTTGATGATAACCGCTGACGGGGTTTGCAACCGCCGTTAGGGTTAAAAGGATGCAATTGCTATACCTAATCCAGGTTTATCAGTATAGATTATTTTTCCAAAATCAAAACCTGCACCAGTTGCAATGTCTTCATTAAGCAATAACGGTCCATCCATATCCACCAGGTCCAGCATTGGCGCTAATTGTGCAATGGCTGCAGTACCGATACTGCTTTCATTCATACAGCCTACCATCACTTTCATATCCAGTTGTCTTGCCTTTGTAATCATCCTTCTTGCAGGTGTAATGCCACTGCATTTTGTAAGCTTGATATTGATGCCGTGAAAATGTTGGTGGCATTTTTCTACATCTGTTTCTGCAACACAACTTTCATCTGCAAACAATGGTAAAGGTGATTTTTCATACAATACTTTCATTCCTTCCCAATTATCTTTTGCCAATGGTTGCTCCACCATTTCTACTCCCAACTCTTTTAATAACGGAATTTTTTCAAGTGCCTGCTCCAGTGTCCAGCCTGCATTGGCATCCACTCTCAATATCGCATCAGTATTTTTTCTTAAAGCTGCTACCATTTCAATATCACCATCCACACCCACTTTTATTTTATAAATAGGCCATGGTTTTTCTTTCATCTTTTCCAGCATTTTTTCAATACTGCCGATGCCAATTGTATAATCTGTAAGTGGCGCTTTTGCTATATCTAAATTCCACAATTCATGCAATTGCTTTCTTTTCATTTTACCAAATAAATCCCAGCCTGCCATATCCAACGCACACACCAAAAAAGAATTAGCAGGAAAAAGGTGATGCAGATAATGCCAGTAACGTTCCGGATCAGCAAAAGCAAATTTTTCTACAAATTGTTTTTTTCTTTCCAGGTCTTCCACCATTTTTTCTACCGGAATATTGTAATAACTGATGGCTGGCGCTTCCCCGTAACCCTTTACACCAAAGTATTCCAGTTCCACAATAAATGTTGGCTGATGTGTTTTGGTTCCTTT
>JAYVLZ010000077.1:0-6989 GCA_043759175.1 Chitinophagaceae bacterium
TAATTGTGGTGTGTATGATGGAATAATACAAAAAAGGTCTTTGCCTTTTTGTGTAAAAAAACATTGTACATAAGCACTGTCTTTCTTTGCCACCACCATTTTTGCAATGCTGTAATCTGCCATAAAACTGGCATCTTTTTTACCCGGCTTAATACCGTCACTCCATTGATAAGATTGTTTAAAAGCTTCTGTTTCATAAATGGCTTCTCCATTAATTTTTAGCCAGTCGCCCATATCAATCAGCCGCTGCTGCATAATTACCGGGATTCTTCCATCTGCGGTTGGTCCGATATCCAGCAATAAATTTCCACCACGGCTAACAATATCCGCCAGCATCAAAATCAAATCATGGCTGGTTTTATAATCATCCAGTTGCTCATTACGATTATAACCATAAGAATGCCCAATACCCTGGCTTTCTTCCCACACTACGTTTGCCTCCATACCGGCGCCATATTCAGATGTAGTGTAAGTACAGCCCGTATTCTTTCCCCGGGTATTGCTTCCCCACCGGTCATTTACCACCACATCTTTTGCTACCGGCGATTCATTGAACAACCAGGATAGTAATTCCTCACTTTTCCATGCAGTGTCTGAGAGTTCCCATTCTCCATCAGAGAAAATAATGGAAGGTTTATATTTTGTTACCAGGTCTTTAAACTGGGGGATCATGTGGCTGGTTACAAATTGCTGTTTGTCCTGTTTCCATAACGGGTTAAACCATTCATACAGGGAATAGTAATAGCCCATTTTTAAACCTTTATCTCTTACGGCATTGGTAAGGTCACCCAGTAAATCTCGTTTGGGTGTACCTGTTACCGCATTCCAGGGCATTCCCCAGTCACGGTCGGCCTCTGCACTGTTCCACAAACAATACCCTTCATGATGCTTTGATGTGAGCACTACATATTTAGCGCCTGATCTTTTAAACACATCTGCCCATTGCGAAGGGTTGTACATTTCTGCTTTAAACATGGGTTCAAATTGCTGGTAAGTAAAATTGTTGCCATAATTTTTATCATGAAATGCCATAAAGTCTTTTTGCTTTTCGGGCAAGCGGTACCAGTACCACTCGGCATAACTGTAACCGCTGTTGGGGATCACGGGAGCATAGGAAGGCACTGCATAAATACCCCAGTGTATAAATATGCCAAACTTATCCTGGTGAAACCAGGCTGGAATTTTTCTTTGATTTAAAGAAGCCCAGTTGGGTTGATAATGCTGGGCACCCGCTAATAAATGAAGCAAGAAAAATACAATAATGATGGAAAGCTTTTTCATGAGAAATAAATATTGAGTATAAAAAAAACGACGTATTAAAGTTAAGGCGCTGAACCATTCATGTGTACTTTAAATCAATAAATTATTTTATTGAATCATCAATGTACTGCTGCAGTTATCCAGCATCAAAAAACCGCTATGCTTTCAAATGGATTAAGATTATCTTTAAGTATCAATCACAACAAAGGTTTTAAAAATATTAATGATGAAAAAATTATTATCAATAAGCCTGTATATTTTGGGTAACTTTTATTTACTGCCTTTTGTTGGTGCCGCCCAGGCAGTGGTGGATTCTGTAACTGCGGCAACACAAAAAACGGGTGATCAAAAAGATTTTTTTGGAACAGACGAAGTGCTGGAGATTATATTAAGTGGTAATATTAAGCAAGTATTAAATGACAGGTCAGTTAATTCTAAGTTCCATCCCCTGCAATTATCACATCAAAAAACAGGAGGAGAAAAAGTTACCATTCCTGTAGAAGTAAAAACAAGAGGTCATTTTCGAAAAATGAAAACAAATTGTGTTTACCCTCCGCTGCTGGTTAATTTTTCAAAAAGCGAAGCACTGAATGCTTCTGCTTTTCAGGGACAGGATAAATTAAAGCTGGTGATGCCCTGCGTGGGGGATGAATATGTGGTAAGAGAATGGCTGGTGTATAAATTATATAACCTGGTAACACCAAATAGTTTCAGGGCAAGACTGGTAAAAGTAAAACTGGAAGATTCCCTGAATAAAAAGCCGGTTGCTCCATTTTACGGATTACTGCTGGAAGATGAAAAGCAAATGGCAAAAAGAAACGGGCTGGTTTCTGTTGAAAAAAAACTAATACCGGAACAAACAGATGAAGAAGCTTTTATTAACATGTCTGTTTTTCAATACATGATAGGCAATACAGATTGGTCCATACAGTATCTCCAAAATATTAAATTGCTTGCAGCCGATTCAAATGGATTAATTCCTGTTCCTGTTCCGTACGATTTTGATCATGCCGGGCTGGTGAATGCACCCTATGCAAAACCAGCGGAAGAACTGGAACTGAATGCGGTAAGAGACAGGCGCTACCGGGGCTATTGCATTAAAGAGATGAAAGCCTTTGATAGTGCTGTAGTCCTATTCAACAGGTTAAAAAAAGATATTTACAGCACCTATAGCGATTGTACCTTGCTGGATGATAAATTTATAAAATCGACTTTAAAATACCTGGATGAATTTTACTCTACCATTAACAATAAAACTGCTTTGAAAAAAGATTTTGGTTATCCCTGTGATAATGCAGGAACCAGTAATGTTATTATTAAAGGGCTAAAGAATAATTGATATGCAGTTAGCCTGCTATAGTGTAAGCTGCATAAAAATATGCAGTTATAGCATAGTACAAAAAGCCGCAGATTCGCAGATTTCTATTCTTTTATTTTTTATCTGCGAATCTGCGGCAAAATTTCTTTTGCACAAATTTATAGGGCATACAGTATAATCAATTTATTTATTGCTTATGATACCTGAACAATAAAATTGTTGCAGCTCCTGCCGCACCCTCGTTTGAAATATACAGGTCTCCGTTATTATTAAAAGTGATACCCTCCGGTTGATTAAATAAGGAAGGGTCGATAGAGAAATATTCTTTTACTTTCCATTGTTCATCCAGCACCACCAGCAATTTATTTACGGATGAAATGATAAACCATTCTTTTGTAAGCGGATGCTTTGCAATACCGGAAGGATTAAACTTTTCTCGTTCTCCCTTGGTCTGCACCATGGAGATATCAATTTTAAAGCTGTTACTAACACTTAACGCAGTTGAAGAATCTTGTTGAACAGTATAAACAGATACTTCTTTTTTTCCTTTATCTCCCGGGCAATTTTTACACAATGCAAACAGTTTATCATCTGCTGCAGCTAATCCTTCATACTCGCCTGCAGGTAAAATATTTTTGTATTCCTGCACACTGTCAGCTTTTTCTGTTCCAATTGCTGAAACAGGAAACTTAAATAAAGAACCGTCACTTCTTAGCACTATAAAACTGTTGTTATCTAAAACAGTCACATCTTCATAATCACCCTTTTTACCAAATTTTAATTTGCTGATATTGCCGTTGGACAATGTATAGGAATATAATTTTCCATCTTCATCTTCAATAGCAAAAATATCGTTCGTGTTTCCGTTTAAAAAACTGATGCCCGAAATTTCATGCAGGGAATTGTTTAAAACAAATTTCTCCGGTTTATTAAGATCATAACCCGAAGGGCTTTTATACTGCACACGGTTTTTGCAACTAAACATAGCGCAGATCAACAATAATAAAAGAGGGAAAATATTTTTATAAAAAGGCATGTTTAAAAATTTTAGATCAGTAAAACAGTTATTGTTTTTTAAGAAGCCTAAACTTTCAATAAATCATAAATTGTTTCCTGGGAACGTACAGCCGTTTGCTCATTAGATGGCTTGACCGGGATATTTTGCATTTGCTGATTCAGCATAACCGCCTTTTCATTGTCTGCCAGCTGAATTGCTATTAACCGTATCAATTCCTGTTTTATCATTTCATCATACACAGGATAACAAACTTCTATGCGCCGGTACATGCTTTTATTCATCCAGTCTGATGAACCTGAGAACACTAATGGTGAATTATTGTTGTTGAAAATAAAGATCCGGCCATGTTCTAAAAACCTGTCCACGATTCTTATAATAGAAATATTTTCACTCATACCGGCAACACCGGGGATAAGGCAACAAACGCTGCGTACTATTAATTTTATTTGAACCCCTGCATTGGAAGCTTCATATAATTTACTGATCAAAATTTTATCTTCCAAACCGTTTAGCTTGATAGTGATGAGCGCTTTTTTACCTTGCTTTGCCAATATAATTTCCTGTTCAATCAACTGCAAAAATCTTGTTTGTAAATTGAACTGTGCTACCAGCAAATGTTCAAAATTTAATGCCTGGTATTTTTTGGGTTGCACCCGTAAACTGAAGAAAAGAAACAGCATTTCCATCTCGCTAACAATACCGGGATAAGTAGTAAATAAAATATGATCTGTATACAACCGGGCGGTGTTCTCATTAAAATTTCCGGAAGATAATAAACCATAATATTTCTGGCGGCCTCTTTCTTTCCTTTTTACCAACGCCATTTTTGCATGTACTTTAAAACCCGGGATACTGTAAATGATCTTAACACCAGCCTCTTTCATTTTAGCAGCCCAGGCCAAATTATTTTCTTCATCAAACCGGGCTTTTAATTCTACAAACACCGTTACCTTCTTACCATTTTTTGCAGCATTCAGCAATGAATTAACGATCATAGAATCATGCGCCACACGGTAAATGGTGAGGTAGATTTCTTCAACATTATTATCAAGAGCAGCCTCATTAAAAAAACGGATCACGGGAAAGTAAGACTGGTAGGGTGTATGAACCATGATGTCTTTTTCTGCAAGCGTATCAAATATTGACCGGCCTGGAATAAGATTTTTTTTATTAACGGGCTCCCTGTTTTCGTAAGAAAAATTTTGTTTGTGTGGTAATGGAATGGCAGACAAATTTTTAAGGTTATGATAATTGCCCCCTGCCACAGCATTGGCATTGGTAAGGTTGAGTTTATTAATAACGGCATACAGCGTACGCAGCGGTATGCCTGGCTGGTATAAAAAACGGGTAGCCAATCCACTGGCTCTTTTTTTTAATTGCTTCTCAATTTTGTCTGCTAAATCTCCGTCATATTCATCTTCCAGATCCAGTTCTGCATCCCTCGTTATTTTAAAAGAATAACTTCCTTTGATCGTATATCCTGTAAAAATTGTATCTAAATTTTCCTTTATAATATCATCCAGGAAAATGATGTGGCGGATGCCGGTATTATAGTCATCTGTAAAATAGAATCTTGAAATAAAATCATCCGGAATATTTAGAATGGTTGTTTGTTCTTCGCTCCATTCATTGGCGAGTAAAACAAGTAGCTGCAGTTTATTGTTTTCAATCATTAACCCGCTTGCTTTTTCATTTAATAAAACAGGGTGTAAAAAACCTGCCACCTGGTTATAAAAATATTCAGTGCAATCTTTTTGCAAGAAAACAGGGATAGGTTCATTATATACCAGGTGAATATTGTTAGCTTTTAATTGTGGTATTATTTTTTCTTCCAGTATGGCACCAAGATCTTTCATCTGAGCCATCACCATATTTTCCATATCAGCCAGCAAAGCAGCATATGACGAAACTTTATTATCCTGTTCCAGTTTTTTTAAAGACAGCAATGCAGGTATGCGTACCCGGTAAAATTCATCGAGGTTAGAAGAATAGATGGATAAAAATTTAATCCTTTCCATTATTGGAACAGCATCATCACCAGCTTCCATTAAAACCCGGTGATTAAAGCCCAGCCAGCTGATATCCCTGTCGAAAAAGCTACCTTCCATTAATAATTTTTAATAACTACCTGGAAAAAATAATTGCTGCTGAAAACGCCAGTACCGCAGCGATGATACCAAATAAAAATATGGTATAAGAAATTCTTAGCAGCTGGTATTTGCGGCCCAGCACCTTGCCCTGCCCAAACATATCTTTTGTTAAATTACCGTATAAAAAATCCCGGTCTTCCATCATCACGTTCAAACCTTCTTCGTACGCTTTTAAATCCATATTGTAATAGCTTCCAAAATACAGCAGGTTAACAGATTTATTGGTCACCTCTTCTTTTGTAAAAACACCATTGGCTATTTTGGGCCGGGTGGCTAATACAGAAAAAATAATGGTGAATACATTTACCGCCAGCAAAATAATGGTGGGTATTATCAGGTAGGTATATTGTTCCAAACTGCGGACAATTAAACCCAGCACCACGGATATGATAATGGAATTAACAGATATCATGATGTGTGCTTTATTATCGGCCATTTCGCTGATGCGTACATTTTTGGAAGCAGATATCCTGAACATGGTTTCAATGCCCCTCACCGGTTTATCCTTCTTTTTAGATTTTATTTTTTTCTTGCCATCTGCATTAACGTTGATGGGTTCTGTGTTTTCAATACCCGTAACTTGTAATACCGCTGCCTCCTGTTTTTTCTGTAATTTTTCTTCCTGCCGGTTCTTTAACTGTTCTAAATTTTTTTCCTTTGCTTTGTTTAATAACAACCGGCAATAGTCAGTGTGGTAAGTATGTTTTTCAAGGATACTGATAGAAGATGCCCGCCATGCAATACCATCCATTTTCACATTATTAACGGCCTCCATTTCTTTTCTTAAAAGCCTGTTTTGTTCCCGGAAAGCATCGGTACCTAAATTAAACAGGTCTGAATCACAAATAATTTGTTCGTTAAGAGATTGTGGTCCTTGTGGCATAGTGGTTGCCAGGATGCATTTTTTAATTTCAGTAATATCTTGTTCGGCAACACTGAGGCTGCTTAAATAATCCTGTGCTAATGCCGCACTTTTTTCTTCATGCCCTTCGCCATTTTTTATAAGTTGGCCGGTGTCATGAAAACAGGCTGCAGCACAAACAATAAAGAAATTACGGTCATCCAGCTGGTAGTGATCTGCAATTTGTTTTGTTTTATCCACCACATCCCTGGTGTGAGCCAGGTTGTGAAAAAACAAATTTGGATCAGCATGGTCCCTAAAAAATAAATTCACATGGTCTTCCACTTTTTGTAATAATTCATGATAGTTCATGGTGGTATATATCAAGGTTTGTAAATCGTT
>JAYVLZ010000078.1:0-14381 GCA_043759175.1 Chitinophagaceae bacterium
GAGCAATGGGTTGATGCTGGGATGTTTTCAATATATGTTTTTTGCAAAAGGCCTGGGCATAAAATCTGTGATGGTGATCTGGATACACGGTACATTAGAAATTTTAGCGCTGGTGATCTCTTCCACGGCGGGTTTTATCATTGCCAACAGCCTGCTGTTTCCCGGTACCTTCAGCAGGTGGCTTTCATTAAAGAAGGGGATTAAAGATGCACTCAAGATCATGCTGGTGCTGGTGCCTGTTTTTATTACAGCAGCTTTTTTTGAAACCTATGTAACCCATTTAATGAGCAATACCTACGATAAAGAAAATAATGCAGGTTTACCGGTATGGGTAAGTGTATTGATACTGGCAGCATCTCTTTCTTTTATACTTTGGTACTTTGTAATTTACCCGATTCGTTTACACAAAAAGAATAATAAGCTGGCAAACTAACAGCGTTCAATAACGTATGAATTTGTATAAATTATTACTAACATTTTTGCTGCTCTTTTTTTGCAGTACCGGCATGCAGGGGCAGGTATCAAAGGAGTATGTTTATGTAGATTCAACCCTGCTGTATCCTGATGAAAAGAAAAGTGATACAGTAGTAATGGCACCTGGGGAAGATGAAGATGATGACACTGCTGCTCAGGTAATTTCCTATGCGGCTGATACCAGCCTGCTGTACAATGAACTGAAACTTTCAAGAGATTCGATCCGTATATTGCAGCATTCAAAGCAATTTGCTTATGCAAAAGTGATGGACAGTCTTTTAAAAGAGCTTCAAAAAAAACAGGTGGATGCATCCAGCGTGGAGCCGGAAAAACCTTCTGTGTTTGAGCAGTTCTTATCCTCAGATATTACAAAATTTATTTTCTGGACGTTGGCCTGCTTCTTTGTTGTCTTTATCATTTATAAATTATTTTTTACCGAAGGTTTTTTTCAACGGCAATCATCCAGAACTGCAGTGAACCTGCTGGAAGAAGATGATGCCGATTTGAAAGGAAATATAGATTATGATAAACAGGTAACCCTTGCAGTAAGTAATAAAAACTTCCGGCTTGCTACCAGGTATCTTTATCTTCAAACCATACAAAAACTAACTACTGCCCGTGCAATTTCTTTCGCTGCAGATAAAACTAATTCTCAATACCTGTATGAATTATCATCCAGGCCTTACAAAAATGAATTTGCATCCCTTACGCTGAATTATGAATATGTTTGGTATGGGGAGTTTCTGATAGATGAAATTGCTTTTACAAAATTGCACAACAGGTTTAAACAATTTAATAACCAGCTAAAGAATAGTTGAAAAGAGTGGTACCATATTGTTTTGTTGTTGCTGTGCTGATAACAGTGTTTTGCTCCTGCGGCCGCCAGTCAGCATTGCCATCACTAAGGGAAACTTATTCGTTGAATGATAAAAATCCTTTCGGTACCTATGTTTTGAACCAGCAATTAAATGCGTTGTTTTATCACAACAATATTTATGTTGCCAAAAAGAGTATGCAGAAAAGCTTTTCCGGGAACTATGACACAGCATCCCTGTATGTTACCGTAAGTAAAAATTTTTTTCTCACTACTGATGAAATAAACAGCATGCTGAATTTTGTAAGCAACGGCAACAGTATGTTTATAGTTAGTGAAAATATTGATACCAATTTCCTGAATAAAATTGCTTTTGAACAGGGAGCATCCAAAGGAGGATTCGAAGATTTTATTTTCTCCATGCATTACACTTATGTGAAACTGCAGCCCGGTATATTTTATGATACGGCTGCCTTTACCTATTACTATATGCCTTTCAAAAATTATTTCAGCGATTACCCTGAAACCGGTACCAAAGTTTTGGGCAGAAATGAAAATAGCGCAGCTAATTTTATTGTATTGTTTTATGGCAAGGGCAGGTTTTATCTGCATTGCGATCCAAGGGCATTCAGTAATTATTTCCTGCTGCAAAAAGAAAATTATAAATACATGCAGCAGGTATTCTCCTTCACCCCGGCCATACCCGAACATATTTACTGGGATGATTATTATAATAAAAGAAATTCTCCGCCGAATGAAAATCCGGACAGATCATGGTTGAGTGTTTTAATGCAGTATCCGGCAATTGCGTGGGCATTCTGGTTAATACTTTCATTGCTTGCACTGTTTGTATTGTTCGACAGTAAACGCCGGCAGCGGATCATAAAACCATTGCAGCCCAACGTAAACACTTCGGTGGCTTTTACTGAAACGGTGGGCCGGTTATACCTTCAAAAAAAAGACAACCGGAATATTGCTGATAAGATGATTACTTATTTTTTGGAGCATATCCGTAACCAGTATTTTTTAAATACCAATCACCTGAATGAGGATTTTATTGATACGCTCAGCCGCAAGAGCAATGTGCCCTTGCAGGAAACTACAAAACTTTTCAATACAATCAACACCGTTCAGCAGTCATATGATATAGATGACAGGCAACTGTTATTACTAAACCAGCAAATAGAAAATTTTTATAAACATAAAATATAATGGAAGAAAATCTTTTTCAGCAACGCCTCGATCTTTCAGCGCTTCATGAGGGCACCTACAGGATCCGTACCGAACTAAATAAAATTATTGTAGGCCAATATAAAATGCTTGACCTTATCCTGATTGGCCTGCTTTGCGATGGACATATTTTAATTGAAGGCGTACCCGGTGTGGCCAAAACATTAACTGCTAAACTGGTAGCCAAAGTGATTGATGTGGATTTTTCACGGATACAGTTTACACCAGACCTGATGCCAAGTGATGTGATTGGAACAACGATATACAATGCTAAAGAAGGCGAATTTAAATTCAAACCCGGCCCGGTTTTCAGCAATATCATTTTGATTGATGAGATCAACAGGGCACCTGCAAAAACACAGGCGGCCTTGTTTGAAGTAATGGAAGAACGACAGGTAACTGTGGATGGCGTAACACATGAAATGCGTTTTCCTTTTATCATCCTGGCCACACAAAACCCGATAGAACAGGAGGGCACTTACCGGTTGCCGGAAGCACAACTGGATCGTTTTATTTTTAAGATTGATGTACAGTATCCCAGTCTGCAGGAAGAAATTGCCATACTAAATGGTCAGCATGGAAGAACACAATTAGAACTGGTGAATGCGATCAGTAAAATTGTTTCACCTGCAGATATACAGCATTTCCGTTCACTGGTACAGTCCATCATTGTTGAACCAAGGCTGATAGAATATATAGCCAGGATCATTAATGAAACCCGTAACAACCCTGCATTGTATCTCGGCGCATCACCAAGGGCATCGCTGGCATTGTTAAGAGCTTCCAAAGCCAATGCAGCCATTAAGGGCAGAGATTTTGTAACGCCGGAAGACATCAAAGAAATGGCATCGCCGGTATTACGTCACCGCATTATTCTTACACCAGAAAAAGAAATGGAAGGTATTACGGAAGATGAATTGATTGATAGTATTTTGAAATCGGTGGAGGTGCCAAGGTAACCCCTATCACCTAAAAGGGGATTAAGAACTTTTCAATTTGAACTGTATGTTATTTAGTAAACTATAAAAATTTTAATGCTTCAAGTCCCCCGCTGGCCAGCGGGGATAGGAGCGGCTGGGTTATGATTTTCTTCTCAAAATATATTGGCAGTCTTTTTTTAACTACCCGTTTGTACCTGGTGGTAGGGCTTTGTGCTGCATTGTTTGTAGTATCATTTTATTATCCGCCTTTATTTATTCTTCCCAAAATTTTATTTTTCATCATTGTTTTTTTAGTGGTGGTGGATTACTTTTTTTTATTTTTTGGTAAAGAACCCGCTGCCAAAAGACTGATGGCGGATCGTTTTAGTAATGGCGATGAAAATAAAATCACCTTGCAGGTAACTAATAACATGCGTTTCCCGGTACAGATGGACATCATTGATGAATTGCCGGAACAGTTTCAAAAAAGAGATGAACTCACGGTTGCCAGTTTTAAGGCCAATGAGCAAAAAAATATTGTTTATACATTAAGGCCAACAGAAAGAGGGGAATATGATTTTGGTAAACTGCTGCTGTATGTAAAATCAGGGTTGGGATTATTGATGAGAAGACATAAAACGGATGCTGAAGAAGTGGTGCCCGTATTTCCTTCTTTTATGCAGCTGCGTAAATATCAGTTGCTTTCTTCCACCACTATACAGACTGAGCAGGGCAGCAAGCGCATGCGTAAGATCGGCCACAGTATGGAGTTTGAACAGATAAAGGAATATGTAAGTGGAGATGATATCCGTACCATCAACTGGAAAGCAACTGCCCGTAAATCATTGATGATGGTGAACAATTTCACCGATGAAAAAAGTCAGCAGGTGTATTGTATTATTGACAAAGGCAGGCTGATGAAGATGCCGTTTAATAATTTAAGCCTGCTGGATTATGCTATCAACAGCACACTGGTATTAAGCAATGTTTGTTTGCAGAAACAGGACAGGGTAGGACTGATTACTTTCAGCAATAAAATGGGTACGTTGCTGGCTGCCGACCGAAAGCCCATACAAATGGCCAGCATACTGCAACTGCTTTACAACCAGGAAACGGATTATTTAGAAAGTGATTATGAAATGCTATATCTGCAGATAAGAAGCCGCATTAAACAACGCAGCCTGCTGATATTGTTTACCAATTTTGAATCGCTTTCGGGTTTAAAACGTCAGTTGAATTATTTAAGATCCATTGCCAAACATCACCTGCTGCTGGTGGTGTTTTTTGAAAACTCTGAGCTAACACAGTTAGCCGGAAAAAGTGCAGCCAACTTAGAAGAAGTGTATATAAAAACCATAGCTGAAAAATTTGCTTATGAAAAAAGACTGATCGTAAAAGAGCTGTTGAAATATGGTATCCTCTCTATACTTACACCACCGGATAAGCTTACGGTGAATGCCATTAATAAATATCTTGAACTGAAGGCGAGGCAGGCGACATAGTGTGGTGAATGGTGAATGGTAAATGGTCAATAATTCACCTTTGCATGCCTAAAATAGGTTTACAGTTTTTATAATATTTCAAACAAATTTTGTGTCCGGCCAGTTTCTTTACCGCAGTTAAATCTTTTAACCTTAGTAGAAATTCCTGATTAGTTATTACAACCTTATTACTTTATTTGCTTTTCATTTAAGAGAATAATAAGGCAATAAGGTCTTTACAATCGATACTGTTGTTCTACTAAGGTTTTGTTTTGCAAATACTCAATTTTTTAATTGAATGATGAATAATAAATAACAAATGCAGACTAAGGTGCGATCACACACAACTCAATTCACGATTCACCATTGACCATTGACGATTCACATTTACCTTTACAAAAAAATAGTGGCCAGAAAAGAAACTTACAGGCAGCGCTATACGAATAAAATAATAGCAGCAGGCGAGAGTGTTCCAGACAAGCCTGAACAAAAGGAACGAATCCCCATTGATCCAGCCATACAACAATTATATTTAGAAGGAAAAGTAATATTGATTGACAAACCCCTGCACTGGACCTCTTTTGATGCGGTAAGAAAATTAAGAAGTTTACTACAAATAAAAAAGATCGGGCATGCCGGTACGCTTGATCCACTGGCTACGGGTCTATTGATTGTTTGCACCGGAAAGTTTACTAAAAAAATTAATGAATATATGGCACAGCAAAAAGTATATACGGGCCATATTACACTGGGTGCAGTTACTCCTACTTATGATCTGGAAAGTGAGCCGGAACAACTGAAGGATTATTCAACCATTACAGCAGAACAAATACAGGAAGCAACTAAACAATTTATTGGTGATATAGAACAATTTCCGCCTGTATTTTCTGCTATTAAAAAAGATGGAGTGGCATTGTATGAGCTGGCAAGGAGAGGAGTGGAAGTGGAGTTGAAAGCCCGTAAAATAAATATTGCGGAGTTTTCTGTTACCAGTATTGCCATGCCGGTGTTGGAGTTTAAAGTAGTGTGCTCCACGGGAACGTATATACGAAGCCTGGCAAATGATTTCGGTAAGGCCCTGGGTTGTGGCGGATACCTCAGCAGCTTGCGCCGTACAGCCATTGGAGATTTTAAAGTGGAAGATGCCATGGATATGCAAGCGTTTGGGGCTTCAATCATTTCTGCACCAAATGAATAAAATAAAATGTGGAAACAGATGCCATGAAATAATAAATGTACAAGAGTGCGACGCAAGAATGTTGCTATGAAATTATCAAGCTGAAATCAAAAAATTTTTAAAAAGGATAACTCAACCCAATGGAAAAATTAAAATTTTCATAACGCCACTTGCGGTATTCTCCATTTGGACCTGCTGTAAATATTTTACCAAAGAGATCATTAAAGCCAATAGAAGGTGCCTTCCATCCATTGTTTTCAGCAAGTTCAGGTCTTTTAAAACGGAAGCCCAAATCGAACCGCATTAAAACATAATTAAAGTCGAGCCGCAGGCCGGTACCCAATGCTACTCCCAGTTGTTTGTATAAATTCTTAAACTGGAACTGTGTGCTGTCATAACCTCCGCCGGGTACAGTGTTTTTGTAGTTCCAGATATTTCCAACATCAGCAAATACGGCCCATTTAAGTGTAAGGGAGTTAGGAAGGATCTGAAAAAGGTCGTGTCGGTATTCCAAATTTGCCTCCAGCCTGATATCGCCGGTTCTGTCACTGAATGTGCCGCCTCCGGAAGGATCGTAAGGTGATAGAGTCTTTGATCCAGGGCCAATACCACGTATGGGCCAGGCTCTCATACTGTTTGGCCCACCACCAAAATATTGTTTAAAGAATGGCAGGGTGGTATCTTTTTTACCTACAGGAATTCCTAAGCCACCGAACAGCCGGAGGGCAACAGAAGATCTTTTATTGCTGATGGTATAAGTATTTTCAATATCGAGTTTTAAAAACTTACGCAGGTCTTTATTAAGGAAACCAATTTTATCCAGCGGAAAAACAAAATACAATAAGGCACCTGACTCTTCTAAGTTTACTTTAAATAAATTTACCCTGTTAAGATGTTTTGGATTGATGCTGGTGAGTGAATATCCAACGGTGCTGCCAAGAACAAGTGCTGTGTTGAAGGAATAACGGAGGTATGGATTATCCTGTAATGTCTTATCAAAAAGTGCTGTTCTGTCGTAGAGGTTTGAATATTCTATGTTGAATGGTTTAACGGTCAAAGACTGGTTGGGGCTAAAATTGAATTCATATCCCATTGCAAAGGCAAGAGAATTTAATTTGAACAGGCCAATACGATTGGCATTGGAAATTCCTGTACTGAAAAAAGTTTGATCAGAACTAAGCTTGCTTTCATCCACGAATTTAAAAGGCCATAATAATTTTGGTATTGAAATGGTGTTGGTATAACTCAACTCGTTTGAATTAAGAAAATTTCCTGAGCTGGGACCGGCATTCAGGTTGAGCTCCACACCGGCCCTTACGGCATGTGTCATTTTAACGGCCCGTTTTGCCACATTCCTGTTTTGTAAAGAAAGATTGGCTGAAAATCCAAGCAGGTTACCGATGTTGGCTACGTTGGTATTAGTATTTGTTGAGTAACTGGTTTCCAGGTTGGCTTCAAATCCATATTTCTTTGCCGGTACCAGCTGAATGATCATATCCAGTTTATTGGAACTGTCTTTTAATTCTTTTACCTGAACATCTACATTTCGCCAAACACCGCTTCTTGAAAAATTGCTGATCGTTTTAGTGTAATCGATCTGCCGGTATAGTGCTCCTTTTTTCAGCAATGTATTCTTTTTCAGGAATTCGTTCCGGATAATATTATTATGATAACGGATGATATAGTTGCCAAAAAAAGATTCATTATAATTTGTTGTAGTGTCTGCATCCTCTGCTGTAAAATCAGGATAGATGTAAACGTTGTTAATATAATATTTTTTTATGCGCAGGCTGTCTGTAGCAGGGTTCAATACCAGCGCCAGTTTGATAGTGGGTTTATTCCTCTTTTCATTTGCTTCTGCCAGCAACTGGATATTTTCAAAAGGATCATCAGAGATATTGGTGAGGGCCGCAATGCTGGTATCGCCTCTCATTTTAAGATCTTCTGTGGTAAACTTATAGTATCCGTTATTACGGTATAATTCTACTAACCTGCTTATCTCACTTAATACAGCTTCTCTTGTAACGGGCCTCGATTTTGCCAGGAAGGATTCTTTTTGTGTACTAAGCGCCAGTTGTTCCAGTTCCGGTTTTTGTAAACGGTAACTGAAAGTATCAACCAGGGTTGGATTGCCGGCTTCAATAATGTATTTTGCTGTTACTCTTTCCTGGTATTCCCATTTCAGCGGTATTGACCAGTTAAAAAAAGTGCCCTTTACTGTATCAACTTTTATACTGTCCTTTGCCTGATAATAGCCCAAATGAAGTAAAGTGTTTCTCATATTCCTGGCTGAAATGATTGCATAATTACTATCATAAGCCGGAGGGCTATCCAATTTGTGTCTTACAAAAACAAAATCTTTTACTTTTGTTTTCATACTGTCATCCAGTTGAGTGAGCATTTTTTGTTTAAGAGAGCTTCTTTCGTCCGCTGAAAAATTACCTCCTTTTATTTCAATAATATTTTTAAAAACAAACGGTTTGTTTTTTTGATATTTTCGGGGAATGGTACAGGCAGACAGGATGAAAGAGATGACAAAAATATTCCTTGACCAAACAAACAATATATTATTACACAATCTGTACAAATCATTAATTTTTAAGACATAATGCTGAGCAAATTACACGCCAAATATATCCAAAGTTTACACCACAAAAAATTCAGGGATATAGAAAACTGTTTTATCGCTGAAGGTGGTAAAGTAGTAATGGAACTATTGTTGTCGAAGAAATTTAATTGCAGGGAAATATTTGGTATGCAGGAATGGATGAACAGCAATGAAGGTTTGATAAGAAAATATTTTAGCGGGCCATTGGAAGTAATACCCGATCATGAGCTGGAAAAAATTTCAGCACTCACCACAGCCCACCAGGTATTGGCGGTTTTTGAAAAAGCACCGGGCAAACCGGTTTTGCCTTCAGGTAAAGTAAGTTTATTACTTGACAGTATTCAGGATCCCGGAAATTTGGGCACCATCATACGTATTGCTGATTGGTTTGGAATTAAAGACATTATTTGTTCTGATCATACTGCTGATATGTATAATCCCAAAGTAGTGCAGAGTACTATGGGCAGCCTGGGCAGAGTAAATATTTTATACACGGAGCTGGTGGCCTGGATACAGCAACACCGCCACGTAAAACTGTATGCCGCAGCATTGAATGGCAAAAATATTAAAGAAATAAAATTGAACGAAGGATTGTTGCTGATTGGTAATGAAGCAAAAGGTATTAGTGAAGAACTGCTGCAACTGGCGGATGAAAAAATCACTATACCAAAATTTGGCGAAGCAGAATCTTTGAATGCTGCTGTGGCAACAGGGATTATTTTATCGCATGTTGTTTAGCAAGGCGGGAAGGTTTGATGGTTGATGGTTGAAGGTTGAAAGTTCACAACTTATTTATTTTTTTCTTCTGTTGATTTCTTTTGTGACAATGCCACATTACTTGCCGGCAATTCGGTATTAAAACTAATGCCGGTATCAAAGCCTGAAAAATCATTCTTTAAAAAATGAGAAGTGATCAATAAATTATCTGCCACTCTTTTCACGGATAAATAATGAAACATAGGTTTGTATTTTACAGCCAGGTCGGGAAAACTGTTTTCATTGTTGCTTAAAGGCTGATGCAGCCCACCACCACCGCCAATTACTAAAAAATCTTTTCCCTTTATTTTAAAATGTTCAAAAGCATGTGCATGGCCGGTGATAAACAGTTGTGCTTTTTTTGATTCGATATAAGCAGGTACAAAATGCTCCTGCACTTTATTGGAACATTTTACAATTTTGCTATTGCTGTAAGGTGCATGATGGCAACACACAATAATCGCTTTAATAGAATCAGTTTTATCCAAATTTTCAAGGGTTGCTTTGTACCATTCCTGTTGTTTGGTTTCATCTGAAGCGGATAGTGCGTTAAAATTTGAATTGAGCAATACCACCGCCACAGAATCTGTTACAGATACATAACCTGTTCTTACGTTCATAGGAAATCTTTGTTGAAAATTCCGCTCTCCCTTTTTTCTTCTGCCCATTACTTCATGATTGCCTAATACGCCACATACTCCGGTGCCATGGCTGCGGCAGCTGTCTAAAAACCGGTCCACTTTTTTCCATTTACGATTAGAATAGCCAAGGCCTACCACATCTCCCAGCATATATAAACTTTTGGGTTTGTCTTTTAATATAGCAGCAAAAATATCAGCTGTCGCTCTTAAATTATGATTTGATTTGAGGATGATTTTTTCAACCAGCATGGGCTGCTGTGTATCGCTTACAAAATATAATTCCTGTGCTGGCGCCGGAGAAAACTCAGGTGTCTGCAACTGTGCTGTTGCAATAAAGTGTGATAAAAGAACCGCAAATAAAAAAGAGAGTTGTTTTTTCATATTGGATAAGCTTATTACAATTGTATAAATTTCCAAACCATTTGCATCTGCAAACCTACTGCATAATCTTTTGTTTCAAAAGCATTCATCCATTTTGCTTCTGCAGCAATACCCAGACTTTTAGATATTGGCTGGGTGTATGACAAAGCAATATTCGAGCCTAATACAAAAGCTTTTGACTCTACCTTACCCCGGTAATCAAGATGTGTGGTAAGGAAATAGGTACCAAAACCTGCATATACGTTCACTCTTCTCACTACCTGCATTGACCATACAACTAACAGAGGGATGGCATTTAGATTAACCTTACCAGGAATGTTACCGTTTTTTATACGGTAAGAGTAAAAGTTAATAAAGCCACTTTCTATACCTAAGCGCAGGCGATAGTTGGGATACCACATTAATCTAACCGTAGCGGCCAGGCTGTTTCTTTTAATGCTGCCGGGTAATTCTATTGGCTTGATCGTAATGGGTGCCACATAACTGGATAAGCTACCACCAATCTGCAGAACCAGCGACTGTCTTCTTTTTACAAGTGTGTCTGTTTTAACATTTGATTGTGCATGCACCTTGTTAATTGACATTACTGCCATTACTGCAACTGACAAAAAGAAAACTTTACTGGTGTACATAATAATTATAAGCTGTGCATGAAGGAAAGTTAGATAATATGCCATCGAAGTGACCTTCATTGATAAACTGTGTAATAAATTCAGGAACATCTACTGTCCATACAAAAACTTTTCTGCCCTGTGCATGAACAAGTTCCACCTTGTCATTTTGGGTGCCTTCCGTAAAACGGGGTGCCCAAATTTTTGCATTGGCTTTTTCCACATCTTCAATAGTTAGCTCACATAATGAAGGTGTGTTTGCATAGTCCGGCAACTTTAAAAATTGATTAAATTGATCCTGCCCGGGAAGCCCAATAACGATATTTAATTTTCTTCCCTGTGCCGCTGCCTTTTTTATAAATTCCAGTTGAAGTGCATGCACGGGGGCAATGGAACCAATGTATTTTGTATCTAACCAAACATAAGATAATTGTGTTTGATAAACCACTGCGTTTAATGCTTCCCGTAATGTAGGAATTTTTTCACCATGTATCAATCTTACAAAAGTGGTTAGCTGATCGTAAGTATAATTTTCAATTGGTCCAACCAAACCGCTTTTCTGAATTTCACGAAGGTTTAATGTATTGTCGTGATATAAAATCGGCACACCATCTTTTGTAAAACGTATATCAATTTCTATTCCTGTGGAACCAAATTCTGCAGTCTTTAATATCATCGCAACAGAGTTTTCAGAAACAGGTAACAGATCGGATGTCCGTCCACCGGAACGATGGGCCATGATTTGAAATCCTGCAGGCATATTATTTAGCTTTCGGTTATAAGTCATTATCAGTGGACGTTCAGGTACATCATTCCCATATCCAAACACTGCATTTATCACAATGCTTCCTGGAGTAACCACAGGGTTGGGGCTTAATAAAATTTCAGCGCCATCACTGGTATTGATGGTTAAGCGAATAACACCTGTTTCTGTACTTACCATTTTACGCCAATAGCCATTCATTAAAATAGAACCGTTCAACTGCTTTCCTTCGCAGATAAAGTAGGCAATGTCTTTACCAAGAAATCCGGAAACATGAAAAGTAGTATCACCATCTTTAATTACATAGCTCCATTTAATTGCTGTCAGTTCACCAAAAACATCAGCACCATCTGAAATGCTGTAAACACCTTCTATCGCATTTCTTGTAATTTGATTAAGTGGTAAAGCAGCAGGCTCATTGAATAAATCCCATTGCGAAGTATCCGGCATAATTACCTCGTAAGTTTTTTTACAGGATAGCAAAGTGCCGGTTAGCAGAAATATGATGATTGCTTTTTTCATAGAATAAAAGCTACAGTTATTTGAGGGTAAAAAACTTTCCGGTTTGTTTTATAAAACAGTGCCCAGGTTTGCCAATAAAAATAATTGTTGATGGTGGAGAAAGCCAGTGTCAAATGTTTTTTTCCGTAAAATGGTTGTTCCAGTGCCAGTGTAAAAGTTTCTCCATTATAAAAACCTTTTGCAGAAGAATATTTATTTTCTCCATTGGCAGCTTTGTAATATAAATTAAAAGATACCTGGGCTTTGAAAGTGATCAGCAATTCTTTTTTTGTTTTATAGCCAATGGAAACATTGGTATAGTTGAGCCAGCCGGAGGCCTTACTGTTAAAGCCGCTTACTTTTAAAAATCCAAACCAAAACCCAATATCGTTTCCGGCACCCATATAGAGTTGCTTGTTCAGTGGCTGAATAAAATGAACGCCGGTGGAAAGATGATTTTGTAAAACCTGGAACCATAACCTGCCATCTAAAATAAATTGATCATTGATCCTTCTTAACACACGGTAATCTCCGCAGGGTACCCTTAATCTTACTTCCTCTGTTATATCTTCAGGTGTGGTTAATAAAGTAAACCCAATGGAAGAGCGCCACTTTTCTTTATACATCGGGTAAGGGAAAAAAATTGCGGCATGTTTAGGATTGAAAGAAGTATCCTGTGCAAAAGAAGTTGCAGTAAAGCCTGCTGTAAAAAACAAAATAAAAAATATCCTGGATAGCTTTCCCTGCATACACCGAACTTGTTTATAAGAATTTAATCTAAGTATGTGTTATAAATTGCACTAACAATAACACCTGCATTTTGTTTATCTGAACTGAATAGCTTTTACTGGTTTTATTTTCTTTATTAAAAGTGTTGGTATAATTAAAGTGGCAAAGCAAATGCCAAGTGTAATCAGATCAACCACCAGTATTTGCCACCATACTATTTCTGCATGTGCAGCACTCATGTAATAAGCTTCTTCATCTAATTTAATAAAGCCTGTTTTTTCCTGCAGCCAGCAAATAAGTAATCCAAGTATAGTGCCGACAACAATTCCGATAATGGCAATGAGAGTAGTATTGTATAAAAATATTTGTTGCACCATCCAATCGCTGGCGCCTACAGCTTTTAACACGCCGGTCATCTTTGTTCTTTCCAGTACAATGATGATTAAACAGGTGATAAGGTTTACTACCGCCACCACCATCATGATACCAATGAGTATAAATTTGATCCTGTTCTGTAAAGCAAGCCAGTCAAAAATATTGGGGTTCATCTCCCTGAATGTTTTGGTATTCCAGCCAGGAGGGGTTTCGTCTTGTATCAATGTTGCGATGGTATCGGCGAGTTTATAATCGGAAAGAAATATTTCATAGCCACCAATCTGATCCGATTTCCAGTCATTCATCCGGCGTATCAGATTTAAATCGCAAATGCCAAATTGTTTATCGTATTCATCAATGGAAGTTTTAAAGATGCCAACAACTTTTAATTTTCTTGGCCTCTTAGATCCATCCTGCTGTATAAAAAAAGAAAGCAGTGTATCATTCACTTTTACTTTCAGCTGTTTGGCAATGTATGCGGAAATATTGATCTCCTTACTGTAACCACTATCTGCAAATGCCACCCATTTGCCTTCCTGCAAAAATGGATTGAGCCTGCTGTAATCAAAAGAAGCATCAATTCCTTTTAATAAAATACTTTCTATATCATCGCCATAAGTAAGGATCACGGACTTGGTAGCAAAGCGTTCTACTGTTTTTACCTGGGGTAATTTTTTGATGTAATTTTCAACTGAATCATCTTTGCTGATCACGTAATCTTCTGCATTGGTTACCCGCTGTTCAATGTCCTGCTGCACATGGATATGGCCCCAAAAACTGAATACTTTATTGCTGATCACATTCGTGAAACCATTCATAAAACTCAACGCTACTATCATTACCGCCACACTCACAGCGGTGGCAACAGTAGCAAGCCGGATAATAAAACGTGAAAAAGTTTTTTCACTGTTAAACGACAT
>JAYVLZ010000079.1:0-6271 GCA_043759175.1 Chitinophagaceae bacterium
AAAATTTTTCATGAGTGATACAATAATCCAGTTTGATGTCGAACTGGTTAACATCCTCAATTGCCTCCACAGGTTCAAAATAACTAAAGCCCACTTTGATGCAGTCTTTCCTGCATTGGCTTAAGAACCTGTCGTAAAAACCTTTGCCATAACCAACCCTGTATCCATTGGTATCAAAACCCAGCAATGGTACAATAATCATATCAATATCATCGTGTGAAACTTCCATTCCATTGGTTGGTTCATCAATTCCAAATTGATTTTTTTCAAAAACGGTTTCTTCATTTATCAAAACAGGCAGGATTTTATTTCTGCCATCTACATCTATCATTACCGGGTACAGCAACTGCTGGTTGGGGTTTTTGAAATAACAATAGTCTGTGATATTCTGGGGATCAAATTCATTGAGGTTTTCAATCGGTGCATAAGTCATTATCAGGCATGGAACTTCAATACTTGCTTTTTGAAACTGTATCAGCATCAAATCATCCATCTTTTCTTTCTGGGAATAAGTAAGCTGGCATCGCTTGTCTTTGTAATAATGCCTGATATCTTTTTTTTTCATAAAATAATTCAGGGGATATTTAGAAACGGCAATCGTTATTATCTGATAAAGATAGAAAAGATTGTGGTGCCGTATTTCCTTTCTGTTTTGTAATGATCAAATTTTCTGTAATCATTCCGGGGGGTGTGTTCCAGTACAAACCATCCTTTGGGTTTCAATAATTTTTTTTCAAAAATTTTCTTCGGCAGATCGTCAATATTTCCCAGTGCGTAAGGAGGCCCGGCAAAAATAAAATCAAATTGCTCTGAACAGGTATCTATAAATTTAAACACATCAGATTTTACGAGTTTAAACCCTGCTATTCCCAGATCCTCCGAGGTTTTTTTAATAAACCCGTACATCGCCGGATCTTTCTCCACAATGGTCAGGCCGGGCACTCCCCTGCTGGCTAATTCGTAACTGATGCATCCTGTTCCGCCAAACAGGTCGAGGGTTTTCAATGCTTCAAAATCTAAATTGTTCTGCAGCACATTGAATAAACCCTCCTTTGCAATATCTGTTGTGGGCCTGGTATTTGGCATGCTTGCCGGGGGCGATATTTTCCTTCCTCCGTATATGCCGCTGATTATTCGCATTGTGCTACTGCAAATAAATGGCTGAAATAGTGCGATGGGTATTCATTCATTGTTTCAGGATAATTAATACCTGCAGGCAATGATTCAAACTGAAGGTTCAGAAAATATTTACTGATCTCATTGTACAGGTTAGATTGTTCACTGATCATGCCATTCAGATGAACGGTGGTATCATTTACTTCCACCTCAAAACTTTCACAAAGATGCAAAAGATAATAAGCAACGTCTTCCGGAGATTTGTACTGGTATGTTTGAATTGCCTGCAGCTTACCTCCCTTTAACAGCATCGCTGTAAAATTATTATTGCAAAAAATACAATACAGTTCATTACCGTTTAAGTCCGTTATGGCAGGCAGCAGGCTGTATAAATGTTTTGATGTATGGGATGAAAACAGGTAAGTGATTACAGATTCGATCTGCTTTGGTACAGTGTAGATGGTATGCCTGTCAGTAACAGCATCAACATCTGTTTTGATCAGCGCATCATGCTGGTCACCAAAAACAAGGTTCAGCATTTGTTTCTTTGAATCTTCTGTTACAAACTTTCCTGGCGCTATGATAGCTGTTGGCCATGCATATATTATTATTACCTTTTCAAAATCTTCTTTAAATAAATCCTGCGATGATACTATTTGTTTTAATTGAGCAGCGGTGTTTTCAAAATTTGTTTCCGCTGCCAAATGATAGCTCTGTAATGCAATGCAGTTGTTTTCTCTGTTCAATATAATAAATGAAACAGTATCCAGGCTTACCATGAACAGCAATTTCGTCTTTGTATCAGCAGTTTCTTGTGATTCTATTTTAAATGTTGGATTCAATGTTGGTGTTTGGCAAATGAAATAAGATATTTTTGCAAACTTATGGAAAGTACGTCAGCAATAAAAGATTTAAAAGTACAGGTTACCAATAAGCAAATACTGTCAATAGCATTGCCCATTACTTTCGCAATACTGGTACCGCAGATCAATATGCTTACCAACAGTATCTTCCTTGGTAATTTAAGTATTGAGGCATTGGGTAATGCAGGTATCACGGGTGTGTTCTATTTAATTTTTGCAGTAGCCGGGCATGGATTAAACAGTGCTTTGCAATCTGTTATTTCAAGATATGCCGGCAGTGATAATACCAATGCATTTAAAACAATTTTATCCCAGGGCATCCGTATCAGCATGCAATTTGCTGTAACTGGTATTTTGATTACCTGGTTTGTTGCGCCATTTATTTTACAATCGGTGGCTGACCCCAAAGCCTATCCGCAGGAAATAAGTTTTTTAAGGATACGTATTCTTGGTCTGCCATTTTTATACCTGTTCCAGATGGGTAATGCCTTTTTGGTGGGCACACTTAACAGCCGCCTTTTGATCATTGGTTTTTTAGCAGAAACATTCATCAATATCATCCTGGATTACCTGCTCATCTTTGGTAAGTTTGGTTTTCCTCAGTTAGGATTTAATGGTGCTGCCATTGCATCTGTAATTGCAGAAGCCGGTGCCTGCCTGATCGTTTTTACAGTGTTGTTAAAAACAGGATTGAAAAAAGAGTATGGCCTCTTTCATAATTTAAAATATGATAAAGCAAAGAGTAAAGAAATTATCAGGATTGCCACTCCCCTTGTTTTGCAATTCACCATCAGCGTTACCACCTGGCTTACTTTTTTTATTTTGATAGAATCAAGACATGATGAAAATGCAAAAGCCATCAGCAACACCATGCGGAATTTTTTTGGACTGGCTGGCGTATTTGTGTGGGCCTTCTCCAATACCTGTAATGCCATGGTAAGTAATATTATGGGGCAGCGTAAAGAATATGAAGTGATTCATGCCATCAATAAAATTATGCTGTGGAGTTTTGGTTTGTGCCTGTCGGTGGTGATTTTACTGAACATCTTTCCTTCCGTATTTTTTAGCCTGTTTGGGCAGGGAAAGGAATTTATTGATCAGAGCATTCCTGTGTTGAGGATGGTATCTGCAGGGTTACTTATTATGAGTATTGCAAACATCTGGCTGAATGGTGTAACCGGTACCGGCAAAACCCGGGTAAATTTGGCGATAGAATTGATCGCCATTACTGTGTACCTGTTGTACACCTGGTACATGGTAAAAGTAAATTATATTTCGCTGGCAATGGCCTGGAGCAATGAACTGGTTTACTGGACGGTGATATTTTTAATGTCTTTTGGATTTTTAAAAAGTGGTTGGTGGAAAACAGAGAAGGAATAAATAATCCATTTACCATCCAAGGCTCCACTTAAAATTTGAATTAGTATCAGCCCAGATACCAGATATTCAGTGACTTAATCGCTGCACTTTTGCTGTACACATTACCCAACTATCAGTGTTCTCATTATCGTTTTCATCTGCGGAACGATTACTTACAAATGCCAGCTGTTTACAGGCGGTAATAATGAAAAGCATCAGTAGTTTTCTTCCATTGGCATGGACAGCACTTCATTTGCAGGAATCATTCTTCCATTGAGACAAATAGAATACTCACTATTTTTCTTTAGTTCTTCTTCAAAATCCTGATCTATCTGGGAAATGTCTTTAAGAAAATTGTTTACAGGCAGTGTTAATAAGTTTACGTAGGATTTTGTATCGTCAAAAGCATCTGACAAACCATCTTTAAAGTTTGAAAGACCTTCGGCAATCACCTGCCTTTTTTCTTTTATTGATTTTTTTACAAAACCATGAATGGCATTCAAATTTTCTGCAAAAAAGTGAAGCCGGCTTAAATGTTTGGGGGATGAATTCAGCATATGGCAATTGTTTTCAATTCTACAGAAAGATATGTGCCAAAGTTCAATTCATATTTTATCAAAACATTAAGTCTGTTTTATTAATATGATACTCAATTCTTTTTTTTTGAAATGTGAATAAATAGTATTGCAGATGCAAAAATTGGAAATGACATTTTGCCAATTGAAGGGGAATATGGTTCTCATATTTTCAACCTGGCGTCCGGCTATTGACAATGATTACCCAACATTTATTTGCGATAAACATTGTGCAACCATAATGATTAAACTTGTTAAATATCAATAGATAAGTTGGCTGCATCTCTACTTTAAACCCATGTAAAAGGATCATTAGATGGAATATGGGTAACCGTAATGCCATGCAACCTTGGCCGTAGCCATTCTGCCATCCATGCCATACCCGGTTCTTCGCTTACAGCATGGCCCAAAATGATCATGGAAATATTCATGCCCATCAATCTTGCGTCCCTGATGTATTCGGGTGTTTCCCATTCATTAGCCTCTCCAATAATCAACAGATCCGGTTTTTCCGCCACAGCTGTTCTAATATGATTTAGTCCACCCCATGCCCCAGGCAGTAAAGCAATCTTTTTGCAGGCTTGAGATAAATCTCCAATCACTTTTACATGTGAAATTTGGAGCGTTGATTTCAGGTGAGTGATGATGTCTTTTAGTTGTGTGGAAGGAATGATAAAAGTTTTTTCACCGGTTTTGTAATATTGCTCCCACCCTGCTTTTTTCACAACGCCATACAAGATTCCATCTGGTTCAATGGCATGCCAGCTGTCGTGTGCCCGCCAGATTGTGATGTGATTGCCGTTTAGCAATTGCAGTTTCTTTTGTTGCACTTCATTATTCTCCACCAGGTCCATTTTATCTGCATGATTATAAAAACTGGGTTCATGGGGAATGATGAAATTAGCTTTTAGCCGGATGGCTTCTTTTATCACTGCAACGGTGGGAAACATGGTGGTAACCACACCTGTGACTTTATTACCGGCACTGCCTGTTTTAATAGTATCTACCGTATCGTTTGAAAGCGGAACTGGAATTGCTTTAAGGATAATATCAATGATATTCTGTACAGTATATTCATTGGGAATATTAAACAAATTGGATGCAGTACCACTGCCGGGAACCATTAGTAAAGCACCCATTGCAGCTGCATGAAAACCTGTATTGATAAATTTTCTTCTTGATGCTGAGTGATGCTGACCGGGATTGATATTTGCTGAATTCATACAATTATTTTAAGTATTTAAAAGTAAGTATTTGTGTGAAGTAAAAAAGAACAAACCCTGTTATATAAAAATGCACAATCTTATTGATTTTTTTGAGTGATCAAAAATAGCCAGCTCTATTTTTTAAATAAGAAAGAAAAAAAATAGTTCGTAAATTCATAAAAAAAATTATGCCTGAATCCAAAAGCCGACATCCGCATAAACATGCTCCTCAGCATCACCCCACTTCTGAGATACATTCCAAACCAAAAAAAGCAAACCGTGCTGTCATGGTTGCCGTAATATTTTTTGCCGTACTGGGACTTTGCATTGGTTTATTTATTGACGCCACCAGTATTACAACAATATTAGGCAGCACTGCATTAGGTGCCATAGCAGGATTTTTTGCTGGTTACCTGATCACTAAAAGTTTATCGGGAAAGTAATATCTCATAAATTTTTTGATTGCGGGAATGATATTGTGCAAAAGATGAAGCAACCAGTAAACCAGTTGCTTTTACTATAATGATTTCTTTCATGATTGTAAATTAATATTCTTAAGGATGTAAACCTGTCGCAATATTTCACAACCGGAGAATAAAATACGCATACTACGTATACAAGTTTTAGTTTGGTTGCTCCATTTCTTCTTTTCCATTCCTTTTATAATCCCAATCATCATAAAATCTTTCATCAAATGTGTACCTGGAAGGTTTGCCGTATTTTAATATTACATACAGCATAGCAATCACCATGAATGGCGAAATCACGAAAATAAGAAGGATGACATCATCACCCAAACCAATGAGTGGCGATAGCTGAAAAAATACCAAATAGGCTGTAACCAAAGTAATAACAAGTGGAACTTTATTCATAAAAAAAAATTTAATGATCTGGAATTGAACTTCAATCATAAATATTCTTGCAAGTACTTTGCCAGAATGTAAAGGAATTATTATTATGAAGAATGTAAATAGTGATGAAAGCCTTTTCTAAGAAGTTTATGCTCTACTAACTTTTCTCAATATTAAGGTTAAAAATTCATGCTTAATCTAATCTCTAAAATCCGCAAGCCTTAAAACAATTCATAAATCTACCTTAGCTTTTGGATATGTTTTGCAAAAATGTGTAATAGATGGCAGAAATTGATTTTGAA
>JAYVLZ010000080.1:0-10091 GCA_043759175.1 Chitinophagaceae bacterium
TCATCAAAATTGTAATCGATCTCCTGTCTTATCTTAGCAAGATCAGCCGACTCCGGCATATATAAACCACCTGCTGCAAAACTCTGGCCTGGCTCACAGTGAAAATAATAACCCGGTGCATTTACCTTTTTGCCTCCCGGCGTAATAGACGCACCCATATTTGATTTATAAGGGCTTTTATCTTTACTGAATCTTACATCCCTGTTAATGCGAAAAATACAATCTTTTGCTTTCAGGTTCCCGATTGGTTCATCAAATTTTGCAGTGGCAGCAATCACTGCATCCACCAATGAAATATAATCTGCTTTTGCGGCTTCATAATTTTTCCTGTTGGCATCAAACCAGGGTTTGTTATTATTATTTTTTAGTTCTTTTAAAAATTGAATGGTGTATGATTGCAGCATGTGATGATATTTAAGTAAATAGTTTTTTGTTTCAATAAAAATAGGAACCATCGCTGATTCCTAAAAATATAAATGTGATGGAATTGATTATTTAATATGGCTCCAGTTTTCGCCGCTTTTAATCCTGAATAAGGTCATTTCACTTACGTTGTATTTAGCAGCCATTTGTTTGTAAGTTAATTTTCTTCTTGGATTTTGTATGGCATCCTTAATACTTTTTACTTTGGTGGCATTTAATTTTAAACCCACTTTTTTATTGGCCTGCTGTTTTTTGTAAGCAATTTTATGAGGGCTGTTTTGCTGGTGGTCGCTCATTTCCTTTAGGGTGGCCCACTGTAGATTGGCATAATTGTTATCCTCTTTCTTGTGATTTAAATGAATAACATATTTGTACTTGGGTGATTTTTTTTTGCAGAACAGTTTTGCTATTTCCCTGTGCAGGTAAATAGTACCGTTACCATCTTCTAAATGAAGATTCAAAGTGCGGTACCCTGAAGTTAATGAACCTTTCAAAATTTTACCATCTTCATAAAGATCTTTGGTGTAGCTGGCAGCTTTTCCCAATGAGGAAACAGCATATTTCCTGCGTACATTTTTGTGGCCACTGATTTTAAGATGTTTCCACGTTTCGCCTGCTGCTTTGTTAATCATAAAATTAATTTTAGTGAGAGGTGTAAATTAATGACAAGGCGTGCAATGGTTTAATGTGAGATATTGCACCGACTATAAATATAAAAAATTATTTCTCTAAGCTGGTAATAATTTTATAAAATCTCCTTCACTGATTATTTTTATTGATGTGATCTTTTTAGCTTTCTCCAATTTACTGCCTGCATCTTCACCCACCACCAGGTAATTCAGCTTGCTGCTAACACCACTTACAATCTTGCCACCATTTTTTTCTACCAATGCTTCTGCATCGCTTCTTTTAAGTTGCATAAGTGTACCGGTAAATAAAAAATTTTGCCCGGAAAGGCTGTTGTTTTCTGCTACCTTCTTTTTCTGGTTCACCAGTGAAATGCCCAGTTGCTCTAATTTTCGCAGCATTTGCAAATTATCTTCATCATGAAAAAACCTGTATATACTGTTAGCTACTTTTATGCCAACATCCTCCATTTGCTGCAATTGCTCTTCGCTGTAGTTTTTAAAATCCAGTACATGGTTCACATGATTTGCTAACGTTTTGGCGGTGGTTTCACCCACATACCTGATGCCCAGCGCATAGATAAGCCTGTGCAACGGCTGGCTTTTAGATGCTTCAATTGCTGCCTGAAGGTTGTCAATAGATTTTTTTCCAAAGCCTTCCATTTTAGAAATAGCTGCAAAATCCAACGTATATATGCCCGGTACATCTTTCAACAAACCTTCAGTATAAAATTTTCTCACATTGGCATCTCCAAAACTTTTTATATCCATCGCATCTTTACTTACAAAGTGGATGATCCTTTCCACTACCTGTGCTTCGCAGTTAATATTAATGCAGCGCCACACCGCTTCTTCCTGCGGCTTAAATAATTGATGATTACAAACCGGACAATGTGTTGGAAATTGTATAGCTGTTTCACTGCCGTTACGCAATTCAGGAAATGATTTTACAATTTGTGGTATTACATCCCCGCTGCGTTCTATCAAAATAATATCACCCAGCAACAAATTTTTCTCCCTGATATATTCTTCGTTGTGTATAGATATACTCGTTACAGTTACTCCTCCTACCTGCACCGCTTCTATCTTAGCTACCGGTGTTACAGCACCTGTTCTGCCCACCTGGAATTCCACGCCAATTAATTTACTGGTACCCTGCCTTGCCTTGAATTTATATGCAATGGCCCAGCGTGGGTGATGACTGGTCATTCCCAGCCGGTCTTGCAGTGCAAGGTTGTTAACTTTGATCACCATACCATCAATTTCATAAGGGAGACTGTCTCTTAATATTTCAAATTCATTGATGTATTCAATCACTTTATCAATTCCTTTTACCACCCTCATTTCTTTTTTCGGGCTTCTGAACCCAAGCACCCACAACATCTCCAGCATGCCGCTGTGCGTTTCTGGCTGTGCCTCATTAGCCGTTAATAACTTACCAGTTACAATATAGCTAACATGGTACAAAAAGGCCTCCAGATTTCTCCTGCCTACTTCTGCCGTATCTTTTATTCTGAGGGATCCGGCTGCTGCATTTCTGGGATTGGCTAATGGCGGTACGCCTTCTTCCATCAGCTTTTGATTATAAGCCTTAAAGTTGTTTTTATTGATGAGCACTTCGCCCCTGATTTCAATTTGTTCAATTCCATAATTGCTGAATTTTGCTGACAATGGAACTGACTTTATTTTTTTTGTATTGGTGGTTATTTCATCTCCGGTAACCCCATCGCCTCTTGTGGCTGCCCTTGAAAGCTGGTTATTATCATAGATTAGAGAAATGCTGGCTCCGTCAAACTTTGGTTCTACACAATACTCCACTATTTCCAACTTTGAAAGTTCCCTTGCTTTTCTGTCCCAATCCAGCAAGTCGTTTGTATTGTAACTGTTTTCAAGCGACAGCATAGGAACGAGGTGTTCTACTTTAGGAAAATCTTTCACCAATCCTCCACCAACTCTTTGGGTGGGAGAGTCAGGTGTTTTTAATTGCGGATTTTCTTTTTCTATTTTTTCCAGCAACTTGTACAATGAATCATATTCAGCATCGCTGATAAGCGGGTCGGTTTGTACATAATACCTGTATTCATGAAACCGTAAGATATTTCTCAGGTCTTCTGTTTTATCGATAGCTGGTTCTTTTGTATTGTTCTTATCAATAGAAGTGAGCCATTCCTTTGTTAGTTGCTGAAGTTCTTTTGTTAGTTGCTGATCGTACATATTTATTTTTGTATTGGCTCAAAGTTAAAAATTATGAAACCAGCTTTTAAAGTATTTTTATAAAAATTAACTGCATGTATAAAATCAGGAAACCACATCGTTATTTATTGTTCATTTCTTATTTCTTATTCCTTACTTCTACCAACTCCTGCAAATTCAGGCAAAAGATTAGTTTGATTATACATCATGCCAACATCTATACAGTAGATAAAGACTTTTCTATTCAGCAGGCCATGGCTATCAATGATGGAAAGATCATTGCTGTTGGAAGCAATGACGATATCTTAAAAACATATGAATCCGATGAAATAAAAGACCTGGGAGGAGAATCTGTGTATCCCGGTTTTATTGATGCCCATTGTCACTTTACAGGCTATGCAACAGATTTGTGGAAATGTGATCTTACCGGCACTAAATCTTTTAAGGAAATTATCGAAAAACTAAATGCCTACGCAAGGGAATCTAAAACACAATGGGTGTATGGCCGTGGATGGGATCAGAATGACTGGGCAGTAAAAGAGTTTCCTTCTAAACCACAACTGGATGAATTATTCCCTGGCCAGCCGGTGTTTTTAAAAAGAGTGGATGGCCATGCTGCTTTAATTAATCAGAGGGCTTTGGACATTGCAGGAATTACTGTATTTACCAAAATTGAAGGCGGAAGCATTGAATTAAAAGATGGAAAGCCAACAGGTATTTTGATAGATAATGCAATGGATATTGTTGAAAGTAAAATTCCACTGATTGATGATGCATTGGCAATGCAATATTTTTTACAGGCGCAGCAAACCTGTTTTGGTTTTGGTCTTACTGGAGTGCATGATTGTGGTATCAGTGAGCATACCATTAACCTTGTGGATGCGGAACAAAAAGCAGGTACATTAAAGATGAAAATATTTGCCCTGCTTACTGATAGTGCTCAATATTATGACCGCTGGATAAAAAAAGGGATTTATAAAACAGACCGTTTGAATGTTGGCGGCTTTAAAGTATATGCAGATGGCGCATTGGGTTCAAGAGGTGCCTGTTTGTTGCAGCCATATACAGATAAACCAGGCTGGAACGGTTTTTTGCTGAGTCCTGCAGATCATTTTAAAAAGATTGCCAATGACCTCGTTAACACTAAATTTCAAATGTGTACCCATGCAATTGGCGATAGTGGTAACAGAACAATACTGAATGTTTATGCAAGTGTATTGAAAGGAAAAAATGATAAAAGATGGAGAATAGAACATGCTCAGGTGGTAAATGAAAATGATTTTATTTTATTTGGAAAGTTTAATATTATACCCAGTGTGCAACCTACCCATGCTACCAGCGATATGTACTGGGCAGCTGAAAGATTGGGTGTGCCACGAGTAAAAAACGCTTACGCCTATAAACAATTGCTGAATGAAAATGGCTGGATGCCATTGGGTACAGATTTCCCGGTAGAAGATATAAATCCATTTAAAACTTTTTATGCAGCAGTGGCAAGAATGGATAACCAAAACTTTCCTGCCGGAGGATTTCAACCAGAAAATGCATTGAGCCGAAAAGAAGCGCTAATGGGTATGACGATCTGGGCAGCAAAATCAGCCTTTGAAGAAAATGAAAAAGGAAGCCTTGAGCCAGGTAAGGCTGCAGATTTTACTATCCTGAATAATGATTTAATGAAATGTTCTGTCAGCGATATCTTAAAAACAAAAGTTGCGGCAACTTTTGTTAATGGTGAGAAAGTATTTGACAAATAAAATCTTCACAATTTTTGCCGGTTCAGATAATGTGTGTAATTTACACATTAATATACTTGCCAAATGAAGAAAGTTCTACTGTCTGTGAGCATTGCAATGTTTTTTTTAAGTGCCCAATCACAATTACTAACCTGGTCTCCGCAGTTCCCTGCTGATAATGCTACACTCGTTATTACTCTTGATGCTTCAAAGGGAAACAAAGGGCTTTTTAATTATAGCGATCCCAATAATATTTATGTACACTGCGGTGTTATTTCTAATCTTAACAGTGCTGCCGGATCTCCATGGCGTTATGTGAACGGGACGTATGATGATACCTGGGGTGCAGCTACACCCGGTGTAAAGGCCGTTTCACTGGGTAATAATAAATACCAGTTTACCATTAATAATATCAGAACATTTTTTGGTGTACCACAAGGGGAAACAATTTTAAAAGTTGCAATAATTTTTCGGGATGCAAATGCTAATTCCGGTAATGTTAAAAAGCAAGCCAATGCAGATGGCAGTGATATGTTTATTCCTGTTTATCCTTCTAATACAAATGGTATTCAGTTTACAGATCCTGCAATAGTTCCTGCATTCAATCTCACTAATGAAGCACTTAATGTAACATTTGGTCAGCCGTTGCCACTAACTGCAGCCGCTTCATCTACTAATGGTGCTTTGAAAATGTATTTTGACGGAACACTGGTTTCAGGTCCTGTTTCAGGTAGTAATATTGTCATCGCTAATCCGGTCGTTTCCACCACAGGCAATCATTCTGCGGTTGCAGAATTATCCATTGGCGGTTCTTTTTATTACGATACTGTTTCATTTTATATATCACCTTCTAATACCATTCTGCCATTGCCATCCGGTGTTAAGGAAGGAATCAATTATTGGCCAGGCTGCGATTCTGTAACACTTGTGCTGTATGCTCCCAATAAATTGAATGCAGTTGTATTGAACGATTTTGAACCTAATAGCTGGGTATCAAAATCAAAATATCAAATGAATAAAACACAGGATGGTAACTATTACTGGTTAACAATAAAAGGACTCACTGCCGAAACAGAATATGCATTTCAATACCTGGTTGATAATTCAATTTATATAGCAGATCCCTATTCTGAAAAAATATTAGATCCCTGGAATGATCCTAATATTCCGGCTGCTACCTATCCGGCACTGAAACCATATCCTGCTGATGCAAATGTATCTGCCGGAAAAAACGGTTATGTAAGTATATTGCAAACATGCCAGCCTGCTTATAACTGGAAGGTTAGCAAGTTTGCAAAACCTGATAAAAAGAACTTGGTGATCTATGAATTACTGGTCAGGGATTTTGGAGATGCCCGTAATTACCAGATGCTGATTGATACCATCAGTTATTTTAAACGGCTTGGTGTAAATGCGATAGAGCTGATGCCGGTGAATGAATTTAATGGAAATGAAAGCTGGGGGTATAACCCTACTTTTTATTGTGCTCTTGATAAAGCTTATGGAACAAAAGATAAGTTCAAGGAATTCATAGACCTCTGTCATCAAAATGGTATAGCTGTTATTTTAGATGTTGTTTACAATCATTTGGATGCATACAACAGCCCCGAGGGCAAATTATATTGGGACCAGGCAAATGGAAAACCGGCTGCCAATAATCCCTGGTTAAATCAGTCTGCGCCTCACCCGTACAGTGTATTTGAAGATTTGAATCATACTTCCACCGCTACACAGTATTGGGTGGAAAGAGCGCTGGATTACTGGATATCAGAATATAAAATTGATGGTTATCGTTTTGATCTTGCAAAAGGATTTACTCAAAAAGTTACAGATGGTACAACAGTAGAAGATTTTGACGGGGCAAGGGTTTCCAATCTCTTCCGTTATTATGATTATATCGTTCCAAAGTATCCGGATATTTATTTAATTCTTGAGTTCCTTGGACAGAAAAATGTAGAAGAAGGATTATATGCCGGTCATGGATTTTTATTGTGGAGCAAAAACACAGATCCTTATAACCAGGCTACAATGGGATATACAAGTAATGCTGATTTTTCTAAAATAATATATTCCAACAGTCAGAATAATTTTGGTGTACCTGCGGCAGTGGGATATATGGAAAGCCATGATGAAGAAAGGCTGATGTATAAAAACCTTCAGTATGGTAATAGTTCAGGTGGGTACAATGTAAAAAATCTGGCTACTGCTTTAGACAGACAGGCTGCTGCCGCTGCAGTTTTTTTCACCACGCCTGGTCCAAAAATGATCTGGCAGTTTGGAGAAAGAGGTTACGATGTATCAATAGAAACAGGGGGAAGGCTTGGCAATAAGCCACCTAAATGGGAATACATGTCCGACCCAGGGCGGTTGAAACTTTGGAACACTTATTCAAAGATGATCAACCTGCGGTTATCTTTTCCTGATCTTTTTTCCAGTACAAATTTTATTTATGATTTTAATGATAATGGTGGATTATATAAAAAATATCAAATTAGTGATAATGCTGCCGGTCTTAAAATTAATGTGGTGGCTAACCTGGATGTTACTGCACAAACCCGTACCATTACATTTCAAAATACAGGGAACTGGTTAAACTATATCAGCAATGGTACCGGGTCTGGTGTAAATGGTACAACCAACAGTACGTTCGCCATTGGATCTGCAAGCCAGTCTGTTACACTGCAGCCAGGGGAATATCATATATATTTTTATCAGCCTGCTAATGTGAATGTTTTTACCGGCAGTGGTAACTGGAATGACCCTGCTAACTGGACCTATGGATTATTACCACCTGCAATTTTACAAGGTGGTGCTGAGATCATAATCAGTCCCAGGGCTGATGGGGAGTGTGTAATAAATACAAACCAGGTAATTTCTCAGGAGGCAAAGATTACTGTAGTAGCTGGAAAAAAATTAAAAATACCTTTGAATCTTTCAGTGAAAAATAATTAAAATTTTATGTTGGCGGAAAACCATTTAAAACAAGGAAAAGCTGTAAAAAGTCTTCAGAAAATCCAATCCGAAGTGGAGAATATTAACCGGATTGCTTTATCTGTGGACTGTGTAATTTTTGGATTTGATGAGAGTAAATTGAAAGTATTACTCATAAGAAGTGACCTGAAAAAATATTTGGGTAAATGGTCATTATTGGGCGATTTGGTATTTCCTAATGAAGACCTGGATGCTGCTGCTTATCGCATACTGAAACAACGTACCGGTTTAAGCGATGTGTACCTGGAACAGGTGCATACATTTGGAAGAGTGGACCGCCATCCTGCCGGAAGGGTAGTAACTGTAACTTATTGCTCTTTGATCAATGTGCAGCATCACAAATTAAATATACTGGATAATGAACTGCATTGGCATGATATCAAGAATGTAACTGATCTGGCTTTTGATCACCAGGAAATTTTTGATAAATGTATTCAGCAATTGCAAAAAAGAGTACAGGAGCACCCATTAGGGTTTAATTTACTTCCCAAGAAATTCTCATTAAGAGAATTGCAGAATTTATATGAAGCAATACTGGATATAAAAATGGACAGGCGTAATTTCAGAAAGAAGTTTTTTTCAATGGATTTTTTCATTGATCTGAAAGAAATGGAGCAGAATGTACCACACCGGCCGGGCAAATTATATAAGTTCAATTATGAAAAATATGAGAAAAGAAAGAAAAAATTATCTGGAATTGACTTTTAGTATAAATGCAGAAAATGATTACTTAGTGTCTGCAAGAAAACTGCCCTTTTTTTCTCTTGACCCTGTCTATATTTAAAAATTAGCCAGCAGATTATATAAATTGGCATGGCTTTCATAAAAGCCATGCTAAAACATTTTACATATTTGTTATTTGTATGCACTTTTTCTCCTTACTGCACATATCTACTGCCAGTGATCCTTCTTTAATGGTTTCATTTTTTTCTTAGGCTGCCTGTTTGAATCCTGTCTTTTCTATTTTGGCTTGATCTGCTAACTGTTTTGCTTTGAGTGCATTGCCAAGTATGTGCAGGTTGTAGGCTAAAACACTTAAGCCGACGCATCGTTTAAAACCTTGTAATCCTTTATCCATACAACGGTTGAGGCCATGATGCTCCAACATATTGATATTGCTTTCTACTGCACTGTGGGCATTACGGAGTTTTTTAAATATGGTACCGCTTTCCCTTGCTTTATCTTCTTTGTTGTGCCGCCCTCTTTTAGGGAGTATCGCTTGCTCTACTGCTGCATCCTCAAGCGTTGCCTGGTTGTCTTTGCTCCAAAAGCCTTTATCAAAACTATGGCTGTAAATCTTTTTACCAGGGAAGTTCTTTTTTATCCGCTTTGATAAACCGCTTACCTGTGAAGCATCTCTTTGATTTTCCATCACTTTGTAATCAACAATAAACTGATGCAGATCGGTAGTGATGAGCAGCAAATGCCCAAGTTCAACCTTCTTATTAAGTTTGCCCTTGGTTATCCATTCGGTATGTTCTTCAAAAATGGAAAACACCTTTTCTTCTGCAGGGATCACTTCCCCTTTTAGTAAACGCCGCTCTATCTGATTGGTAAACTTTGTTACATACTTTTTATATTTTTCAAGCAGTTCAATGATTGCTATTATTTGTTCTTCGGTACCAATCGCTACCGGCGGATGTTTGATCAGTTCAGCAGCTCTTGCTTCCAGCATCCTTGCCTGGTGCAGGTATTGCTTCACAAATTGTTTCTTTTTGTGTTCATCTTTTCCTTTAAATACCTGCTGTGAGGTAGCACGGAAAAGGCTTTTGAGTGTCTTACGAATATTTTTTATTTTTCTCCAGCCCTTTAAAGAAGTGAGCTCCTGTAACTTTACAAGCATATCTAAACACTTGCGCAAGCTGTCCCACAGCAAATTTAAATCGGTTGGAAAATGTACATTGGTTTCAAGGGCATAGCTGTCGGTTTTCAATTGGAATGCTTCATCTTCTTTTTTTTTAACCAACTTATGCCCGGCATCTACCACCAGCAGGTTTATCTGTTGCAGCAATGTTTCATCAATCAAACTAATTCTACTTTGACAACTCAAAAATAAAATAGTGTTTGTTGCGAAGTAAAAATTTCAGAACTTGTGGTCATGTAATTATCACCTATAAATATAGAC
>JAYVLZ010000081.1:0-7064 GCA_043759175.1 Chitinophagaceae bacterium
CAGGGCGCAAACCTACTTTAAATCATTCATAACACAAAGAGATTACTGATTGCAGTAAAAGTATTTCATCTTTGCAAAAAAAGACTTATCTTAAACAAGGTAATAACATTTAGTATTAGAAATTTGCAGGATGATTATATGATATCCTTTATCGAAAAGGGATCAGAAAATCAACATGCGTTTTAACCTTAACCAGGCGATCATTGTTAATAATAAAGTGTAGGAAAAGAAGCTATGGCTACTGTAAAAGAAAAAAGAAGAACTGTTGCTGAGAAAGAAGTAAAAGCAAAACCGATTAAAAAAATTGTTGCAAAATCAAACAACATCCCAACCAACCATGACCTGAAAGCTCAACTGCAAAATTATTTTGGTTTTGACGGTTTTAAATATCCACAAGAGGACATCATTAAAAATTTATTGGCCGGTAATGACACTTTTGTAATAATGCCCACCGGCGGTGGCAAAAGTTTATGTTACCAGTTGCCTGCATTGATAAGTGAAGGTTGTGCCATTATTGTATCGCCATTAATTGCATTAATGAAAAACCAGGTGGACCTGGTAAGAAGCTACAGCAGCCAGGATGACGTAGCCCATTTTTTAAACAGCACTTTAAATAAAGGGCAACAAAAAATTGTAAAAGATGATCTCACTTCCGGCAAAACAAAAATGCTGTATGTGGCACCGGAAACATTGACCAAAGAAGAGAACATCGAATTTTTTAAAGATCTTAATGTGTCGTTTTTTGGAGTGGATGAAGCTCACTGTATTTCAGAATGGGGGCATGATTTCAGGCCAGAGTACCGCCGCCTCAGAGAGATGATGCAAATGATAAAACCAGGGGCGCCGATGATTGCCTTAACAGCCACGGCTACCCCAAAAGTACAAAGTGATATTCTCCGGAACCTGGGGTTACGCAATCCTAAAATCTTTATTTCATCTTTTAACAGGCCTAACCTGTATTATGAAATTTTGCCTAAAATTCAAAAGGAACAGACGATAAAAAGTATAGTACGATTCATTTCCCAACACAAGGGTAAAAGTGGTATTATCTATACACTGAACCGTAAGACCACAGAAGAACTGGCTGAAGTGTTGATGGCAAATGGTATAAAAGCCGTGGCTTATCATGCAGGCCTTGATAGTAAACTTCGTACCGACAGGCAGGATCTTTTTTTAAATGAAGATGTTCAGGTAATTGTAGCCACCATTGCTTTTGGCATGGGTATAGATAAGCCTGATGTACGTTTTGTAATTCATTTTAATATTCCCAAATCAATAGAAAATTATTACCAGGAAACAGGTCGCGGTGGCCGGGATGGTATGGAAGGCAAATGCCTGTTGTATTACTCTCATAAAGATGTGGCCAAGCTGGAACACCTGATGAGAGATAAACCTTTAAGTGAAAGAGAAGTAGGCGCTCAACTGATTAATGAAATGCTTGCCTATGCAGAAAGCGCTGTATGCCGCCGGAAAATATTGCTCAATTATTTTGGTGAAGAGTATGACGTAAAACAATGCAGGTGTATGTGTGATAACTGCACCAATCCTAAAGAGCAAATTGAAGCAAAGCAGGAAGCTATAAATGCACTTACCATTATCAAAGGACTCGATGAACAGTTTACAATGGAATACCTGATGCATATTTTAAGAGGTAAACCCAATCCCCAGGTAAAAATGTTCCGGCATGAAGAAAGGGATTTTTTTGGAATCGGAAAAGATAAAGATGAACATTTCTGGAACTCACTGATGCGCCAATTAATTCTGGAAGGATTGATCAGGAAAGATATTGAAGAATATGGCGTGCTCAAGTTCACAAAAAAAGGAGAAGCATTCCTGAAAAAACCTGCCTCTTTTAAAATAGTGCTGAATAATTTATTTGAAGAAGCCAATGCAGATGATGATGAAACCGGCCCGGGTGGTGCTGCAACGGGAGCCACTGATGAAAAGCTGATGGAAATGCTAAAGGATCTGCGCAAAAGAGTGGCGAAAGAAAATAATTTACCACCCTTTGTTATCTTATTAGAAACCAGCTTAGAGGATATGGCTACTAATTATCCCACCACCGTACCAGAGTTGGAAAAATGTCAGGGTGTTAGCAAAGGGAAGGCTATCCGTTATGGAAAAAAATTCCTGGAGCTGATAGGGAAATATGTAGCCGAAAATGATATTGAACGGCCTGATGATTTTGTAGTAAAAGGTGTAGTAAACAGGAACAACAATAAAATTTTTATCATCCAGAATGTAGATAAAAAAATACCGCTGGAAACCATTGCAAAAAACAAAGATCTAAAAATTGATGAACTGCTGGAAGAAATGGAAACCATTGTAGCCAGCGGCACCAAATTAAATCTTGACTATGCTATTGACGAAATGGTGGATGAATACGAACAGGAAGAAATACTTGATTACTTTAAAGCCTGCGAAACCAGCAGCCTTCAAATAGCACAGGAAGAATTGGCAGACAGCAGCTTTACCTGGGAGCAATTAAAAATTATGCGGATAAAATTCTTAAGTGTTTACGGAAATTAAATAAATCAGATTACATCTTAATAGCCCTTCTTTTTAAGAGGGGCTTTTATTGCCCATCAATTTTGGTATTAAAATGGCATATATACAAACAAATACTTAAACTCAATTGTATAATCAAAAAACTATATTACATGAATCCAGTGAATGCATACGCAGCTCAAAATGAAACAAGTCCTTTAGCTCCTTTCAACTTTGAAAGAAGAGATGTGGGACCAAACGATGTTCGGATAGAAATTTTATACTGTGGCGTTTGCCACTCAGATATTCACCAGGTACGTAATGAATGGGGTGGCTCTATTTATCCAATGGTTCCGGGTCATGAAATAGTGGGCCGCATCATCGCTGTTGGCGGCAGCGTAAAAAATTTTAAAACAGGTGAACTGGCTGGTGTGGGATGTTTTGTTGACAGTTGCAGAACTTGCCCCAGCTGTTTAGCCAATGAAGAACAATACTGTGATAATGGTATGGTGGCAACTTACAACGGCAGAGATAAAGAAGGTGCCCCCACTTATGGTGGTTACAGTACTCAGATAGTGGTGGATGAAAAATATACCCTCCATATTGATGATGATTTGCCCATTGAAGGAGTAGCGCCATTGCTTTGTGCAGGCATTACAACCTATTCGCCGCTGCGCCACTGGAATATTGGTAAGGGGCACAAAGTGGCCATTGTGGGGCTGGGAGGACTGGGACACATGGGTGTAAAATTCGCTGCTTCGTTTGGTGCTGAAGTCACCGTACTCAGTACTTCAAAATCAAAGATGCATGATGCATTGGCATTGGGAGCTCATTACTTTGAAGTAACGAAAGATACTACCGCCATGAAAAAATTACAGGGGAAATTTGATTTTATTTTAAACACGGTTTCTGCCCAGCATGATTATAACGAATACCTGAACCTGCTTACATTGAACGGTACCATGGTGGTAGTAGGAGTGCCTCCGCAGCCCACACTGGTGCATGCTTTTAGCCTTATCGGAAAACGTCGGTCTATTGCCGGATCACTGATTGGCGGCATTAAAGAAACCCAGGAAATGCTGAACTACTGTGCTGAACATAACATTGTTTCTGATGTAGAAGTGATTAAAGCAGATTACATCAATCAGGCATATGAGAGAATAATCAAATCGGATGTGAAGTACCGTTTTGTAATAGACATTGCTTCATTGAAATAATTGATGTATTTGTTTGATGATTTTTAAATCAAAACTCCTATTTTTGCTGCCCCGAAAGGGAATTATCACGCTGCAGGCGTGATGATGGTGCGGTAGCTCAGTTGGTAGAGCAAAGGACTGAAAATCCTTGTGTCGGCGGTTCAATCCCGCCCCACACCACAGAAAAGGCCAGTAGTTACTACTGGTCTTTGTATTGAAACTACTGTTTCATTTTAATCAAAGCATTTCTTGCTTTGTGATTTTTATATTAGCTGATTTAAACCTCCCAATTTTAAGCTTCTCACCCTAAGCCATTTTTTATATGGTGCTTTTAGTTATTTTTAGTGCATAACAAAATCGCTATGCTGCTATCATTGCCCTACCACCAAAAAGTAAAAGAACATTTTAAAGCGCAACCCAAAACCTGGAATTATTTTGCGGTAGCAAAAAATAAAGAAGACCAGCTCATACAATTCAAAACAGAGTTGCTGAAGAACACCTACAAGTTTGATCCGGCTACAGATAATTTTATTTATGATAAAATTGTTGTTGCCAAAGAAAAACTGGAATTACAAAACCTTCCTGTAACGGTTTATCAGGCACAATACACCGATGAATTAAATGCAAGCATTGTTTACTTAAATGGGGAAGCACATATTGTGTTCAGTGGCCCCATTACCAAACTGTTAGATGAAGATGAATTGCTGGCTGTGCTGTCGCATGAGCTGACACACATAAAGCTGTATGCCATGCTGGACGGCGATTTAGAAGTGGCCGACAGGATAATTGCAGCTATCGCTAACAACCATAACAGCGAAGCTGTTTATTTTGAAACAGCCAGGCTGTTCCGGCTGTACACAGAAATATTTTGCGACAGGGGTGCTTATAAAGTAACAGAAAAAACGGCACCTGTTATTACTTCTCTGGTAAAAGCATCTACAGGTTTGGATAGCGTGAATGCGGAGAGTTATGTAAAGCAGGCAGATGAAATATTTACAGCAGAAAATTGGGTAAAAACTACCGGGATTTCTCACCCGGAAAATTTTATACGGGCCAAAGCCATACAATTATGGCACGAAAAAAAAGAGGCTGCCGAAGAGGAGATCATTAAAATGATTGAAGGCATCAGCGATCTGGACCAGTTAGATATTTTTCGTCAAAAAGACCTGGCACAACTTACCCGGCAGTTTTTACAATTATTCTTAAAACCCAAATGGTTTCAAAGCATCATGGTTATCAGCCATGCCAAACAATACTTTACTGATTTTTTGCCGGATGAAAAAGCGGTGCTGAATGAAAAGCTGATTGAAATCCTGAATACAACTCACGCAAGTGTAAAAGATTACCTGGGTTATGTATTATTGGATTTTGCTTTGGTTGATTCCACACTGGAGGAAATCCCTGCTGGCTGGGCATTTCAGTTTGCCGAAGATGCACAGTTGAGGGATACTTATGATGCTATTATTAAAAAGGAACTGAAGTTGAGTGATAAAAAATTGCAACAGCACAAACAGAAAATGCTGGCTGCTTATTATGGGGTGAAGGAGAATGAAGGGGAGCAGATTTATGATTAACCCCTTCCTCCCCGCAAACCAGCGGGGAACCCAAGGCAGGGGTAAGATAATGGAACGTTAAGCCTAAGAGGTAAGTGTTAAACAGTTTTTCAAGAATAATCTTAAAATATAAAAGTTTAGTATGAAACCAGTTGTTATAGAAAATAAAATCTATGAGGTAAGGGGGCAAAAAGTAATGCTGGATATCGATTTGGCAGAGCTATATGGAACTGAGACAAAATATTTAAAAAGAGCAGTCAGAACCAATCTAAAAAGATTCCCCCAAGATTTTATGTTTGAAATCACAGCATTGGAGTGGGAAAGTTTGAGGTGCAACTTTAGCACCTCAAAGAGGGGAGGAATCCGATACATGCCATTCGCTTTTACTGAACACGGAGTAACGATGTTGGCAAGCATTTTAAATTCAGATAAAGCAATTGAGATGAATATTTCGATTGTAAGGGCTTTTATCGCACTAAGACAGTTTGCCTTAAACTATAAGGAACTGGCTGAACAAATTAAAATTGTAATGCAAAAACAGGATGGTGTAGATGGACAGCTAAACCAAATTTATGATGCATTAGAGAACTTATTAGACGATAAAACCAATAAGAAGATAGAAAAGGAAATGTGGAAAAAGAGGAAACGCATCGGCTTTAAAAAAACAACTAATTATGGACAATCTCAAAATATATTTTCATCAATTTTTAGAAACCGCTTTCAACAATGGCAACTATGCCACGGATGATGTGATTGCTTTTGTGATGCCGTTGTTTGAAGAAGTGCTTGGTTTTCATGAAACCAATTTGGTGGGTGCTTTTGAAAATGAGCAGACATTATTTATTACAGATAACAGATTGGATATTGATGACGAATTTTCATTAAAAGCGATTGCTGCAAAAAGTAAATTAGATGAATTGTTTGCCAGTTTCAAATCAAAACACTTTGATGTAATTGGTAAAACAAAGATGGAAGCGAATGTGGATGAGGGTTCTTACAAAGTAGAAAACATGCAGGTTCATTTTAACATCAATGAGTCTTTGCAATACCCGGCTTTTATAAAAGGCTACAATTGTTTTGAAACATTGGTTGGCCATCATGATGCACAAACAGATATTTTTTGTTTGGGCCTGGTGCTGGGCAGTATGGCGCTCGGACTTGATTTGTATGATGAAGAAGATGTAAAATATTTTGCTGAATACCGCAACAACCCTGTTCAGTTTAATCAACGTATCCACCCCACCATCAGCACACTCATTACAGAAATGACAGAGCTTGACAGGCAGCGGCGTACACAAGATTTGTACGATGTGATTCACCGCCTGCAACACTATCGGGATTACGATCCCGAGAAACAAACCGACTTGAGTAATGTTGCTGGCTGGGTAAATAAAGAATTAAAAGAACGCAGCCAGTTTATTTTAAACAAACTCCGCAACCGTTTATTTGATACCAGTCGGCGAAACCGCTTGCTGTATTACAAACCCAATATGCGTTTTGTAAACCTAACGGTAAGCAGTGTACCGATGGTGCTGCATTACCAAAGCATCCGGCCAGATTTATTGTTTACCTGGAACAGTGATGTGTCTTCCAAAGTAGCAGGCATGAAAGAAATTGTGTTGAACAAATACCTGCGATTTGAAGACCATGCCTACTTGCCCGGGGCATTGGATAAAATACGAGTAGAAAGCCAGCGGGATGTGCAGGAGTTTGGTTTTAGCCAGTTGAAATTAATTCTACTTTGACAACTCAAAAATAAAATAGTGTTTGTTGCGAAGTAAAAATTTCAGAACTTGTGGTCATGTAATTATCACCTATAAATATAGAC
>JAYVLZ010000082.1:0-7994 GCA_043759175.1 Chitinophagaceae bacterium
GCTGCGTAAAGCAAGAAATGTATCCCACTACAGTGAAGATTTTTTAGATGTGATTTTTAAGCGGCACCACCTTGCAGCAGTAATGGGCATTTTGCTGGCATTTGTTTTTTTGATCACCGGAGGATTTTTTTTAGACACCAAGTTTTTTCAGGCACCTGCTGCTGTCAGCATTACTGTTTTCTTTGCCATTATGGTGGCAGTTATTGGAGCCCTTACTTATTTTATGCAAAGCTGGAGTGTATTGTTTGTTGTGCTGTTGCTGATCATCTTGAACATATTGTATAAGGAAGAGATCATTGATCCAAGAAATAAAGCTTACGGACTTAATTATAACAATAAAACAGAAAGGCCTGCTTATTCAAAAGCCGCACTGCAGCAGCTTTGCACACCGGAAAAGATTGAAAGCGATAAATCTAACATGATTGCCATTTTAGAAAACTGGAAGAAGAAACAGCAATCCAATAAACCGGTAATGATATTTATCAATGTAAGCGGCGGTGGTTTAAGAAGCGCTACGTTTACCATGAATATGCTGCAGCAATTAGACAAGAGTACTGGTGGCAAATTAATGAACCAAACATTCCTCATCAGTGGCGCCAGCGGCGGCATGTTATCGGCAACTTTTTTCAGGGAATTGTACCTGCAAAATAAACTGGGTAAGCGGCTGGACCTATACAGTGATCAGTACATAACAGATATTACACAAGATCTGCTGAACCCGGTATTTTCTTCCATGGTAAGCAGGGATATTTTTTCGCCGGCTCAAAAATTTTCTGTTGGAGATTACCGCTATATCAAAGACAGGGGTTATGCATTTGAAGAAAAGTTAAGTGAAAATTCCAATGGGCTGTTGAACAAACAAATAATTGATTACGCCGCTGATGAAAAAAATGCCAACATCCCGTTGATGATCTTTAATTCAGTTATCACCCGTGATGGACGCAAAATGATGCTCAGCAGCCAGCCGTTAAGTTTTATGATGAAGCCATTGGCTTTTATCCACGACAGCAGCTATAGCCCCGATGCAGTGGATTTTGCTGCTTTATTTGAAAAACAAAATCCACTAAATATCCGTTTATTGACGGCGCTTAGAATGAATGCCACTTTTCCTTATGTATTACCCAATGTATGGTTGCCTAGTAAACCAATTATTGATGTGATGGATGCAGGGTTAAGAGACAATTTTGGGCAGGAAACCACCTTACGTTTTATTGATCATTTTAAAGAATGGATTGCGGCTAACACGGGTGGTGTAATAGTGGTGCAGTTAAGAGACAGGGTTAATGATAACTGGCAGCAGCCTTTAGAAACCGGATCACTGGAAGATGTAATTGTTAAGCCGGCTACTATGCTGCAAAACAACTGGTATAAACTGCAGGATTATTTCCAGGGAGATCAGTACAGCTATTTTAAAGATTCAGTTGATACCAATTTTAACCGTCTCACTTTTATGTATGTACCGGAAAAAGAAGAAAAAAGTGCGGCATTGAATTTTCATTTAACGGCATCGGAGAAAACGGATGTCATCGCTTCTTTTCATACCAGTTTCAACCAGTCTTCTCTGAAACAATTATTATCGCTGTTAAAATAAATATAGCCCATTAAAAAACCTGGTCCTGCATCTCTGTTGCCTGTTGAATGGTCAGTTGGTCAAAAATCATTTCTTTGTTTTCTAATGCTTCCCTCAGCACATCATTAATGGTAACCACACCTTTGAATTCCTGGTCATCAAATACCACCAGGTACCGGGTTTTGTGGGTGTTCAGCATTTCCATGCAGTGTTCTACAGTATCCTGCATACCAACCATTGGTATAGAAGTACTCATCACTTCCTGTACTGCACAAGTATCACTGTGAAGGCCTTTTAAAATCACATTCCGGCTATAATCTCTTTCCGAAAAAATTCCATTAAAAGTATCTCCCTCCTTTACTACCAGGTAACTCAGGTTCACTGAATTCATAAGGTGCAATGCTTCTATTACTTTTGCTTTAGGCTCAATAAAATTGAAAACCGGCGGCTTGTTTTGCAGAATATTTGCTACTGTCCTCATTGCTAATTGGTATTATATTTTTGTACTGAAAATTTACTATGGTAAGTTAATTTGTTTTTGTTGATTTCTTTTTAAGAAACCAATATTTTAATGATTGATTTTAGAAATATTAAAATGCAGAGAAAGTATTAAGAGGGTAAAAATGGTAAAAATCTTTTATTCCTGCAGGAGCATACAAAATATATTATTGAGGCTGAATCAGTTTAAAAGCCTGTGGTATGATTTCGATGGAAAACTTTTTATTGGTGTCTGCAGGGTCGCCATCAATATGTAGTGGGGCGCCTTCTAAATTGTGAATGATGATCCGGGGTGTTTGAAAATACAATACATCTTTCCGGTGAAAAGTTTTTTCGTTGTACTCATTTATTTTGCCTGAACTTATTTGTTTTAGAATGGCCCATAGCATCCTGAGTTTACTCATTTTCTTTACTATCACCACATCCAGTAAACCATCTCTCAGGCTGGCTTTGGGTGCAATGGTAAACTGGTTGCCAAACTGGTTGCTGTTGGCAATACTGATAAAATAGGCGGAGGTATTAAATGACTTTCCTTTGTTTACAATATCAAACGAGTAAGGTTCCGCATCAAAAAAATTAATCAGCGTTTGTTTGATATAAGTCATTAACCCACGTTGATTTTGTTTTGCAAAATCATGCGCCACCTGTGCATCAAAGCCAAGGCCGCAAAGCATACAACTAAAATTAGAATTGATATAAAATGAATCAATATAGGTGGCTTTACCGGTGAAGATAATATCAAGCGCCTTATTAATTTTTTTTGGAATTTTTGCTGCAAAAGCAAGGCCGTTTCCTGAACCCATTGGTATGATGCCGATGTTAACTGCTTCTTCCAACAATACACCTGCTATCTGGCTTACGGTACCATCACCGCCACAAACCACGATGTCTGTGATGCCTTCATTCTCAATTTTTTCTTTCAGGTAAAAATAGTCGCCTTCTGCATTGGTGGAGGCGATCTCAAAAGGGATATTTTGTCTCCGCGTTTTTTCTTCAATCAGTTTAACCAGCAAATCTTTCCTGCCAGTTCCGGCTACCGGATTAATAAAATATAATATTCTACGGCCCATTCTTCAATTTTTTTTAGACGGATTGTTAAGAGAAGTTAAGGTCAAGAGGATATCAACTGATTTTTTGCTGATTGCAATGATAGAGCTTTTTTATTTGATCAGCTGCTTAAAAGTACTTTACCACCTGATCAAAGCACTGGCCCAGGTGAAGCCACTCCCAAACGCTGCAAGGCAAACAAGGTCACCATCTTTTATTTTTCCTTCCTGCCATGCTTCACACAATGCAATGGGAACAGATGCTGCAGTGGTATTGCCATATTTTTGAATATTGTTATGCACCTGTTCATCTTTTAAATGCAATTTCTGCTGTACAAATTGAGAGATTCTGAGATTGGCCTGGTGCGGTATAAGCATATCAAGATCGGTAACTGACAAACCATTTGCCTGTAAAGCTTCCATGATTACCTCTGGAAATTTTACCACTGCTTTTTTAAAAACCGAAGGACCATCCATAAAAGGAAAATTCTGTGCATGATCGATCATTTGTTTGCTCATAAACATTTCGCCCATTTCAGCTTCATCAAAATCTGCCAGTTTATTTTCGGTCCAGTGGTTAGCATGCGTACCGGGGTTATACATTGCCAATAATTCTGCACTTTCCCCATCACTGTGTAAATGGGTGCTTAATATTCCCTGCGGTTGTCCGGCTGAGCTTGCCGAAGGCTGTAATACTACTGCTCCGGCGCCATCACCAAATATCACAGATATATTCCTGCCACGGGTACTGAAGTCTATTCCAAAAGAATGTTTTTCACTCCCGATCACCAGGATGTTTTTATACATGCCTGTTTTAATAAACTGGTCAGCTACCGACAAGGCATATACGAAACCGCTGCACTGGTTGCGGATATCCAAAGCACCAATTTCTTTCATCTTCATTGCCCGCTGTACCAGCACACCGCAACCGGGAAAATAATAATCGGGGCTTAGCGTAGCAAAAATGATAAAGTCAATATCGTGTGGAGTAATACCCGCTCTTTCAATAGCAACCTTTGCAGCTTCTACACCCATGGTAGTGGTAGTTTCTTCAGTGCGATCGGCATACCTGCGCTCTTTAATACCGGTTCGTTCCTGTATCCATTCATCAGAAGTATCCATGTATTTAGTGAGATCCTGGTTGGTGAATACGTGGGAGGGAACATACATACCAATACCGGCAATTTTACTCAGAGGCATAGCAATCGTGTTTATTGAGAGAACAAATTACGATTTGTATTGTAAATAGCAGCAGGTAATTGGAGGGAAGAAGTGGCTTGTGGTGTGTGAGTAGTGAGTTGTCAGTTGTGAGTGTCTTTTGATTCCTTTCTGATCACAACAAGCAGGTTGGTGTTAAAGTAGCCAACCTTAACCATTCTATATAAAACTAAAAGCAAGGTCTAAGTCTAAACGGGCGATCATCATTACCTTCTGTTAATTCTATTATTGAGAAGTAAAATTCTTTATTGTCTTTTTTACGTGTATAAGTAACATCTAATTGATAAGTGCCAGCATTTGTAAAGGTGTATTCACCTGTTATTTTTCCTTTAACTTTTTCTATATAAGTTTTAGCCCAATAAACTGCTGGAATCCCATCGTTTTTTGATTTGATTATCTTAGAATAAAATATACGGATTGAATCTTGTTGTCCGCTGTATTTTACAAACATCGCTCTTTCATTTTTATCAAAAGACACAGAAATTTTTAAACTCTTATTTCTATCATTTTCGAAACAAGCATAGGTGGTCGTCTGTGAAAATATTTTCTCAGAAAAAAATAGAATAACGAGAATTAATAAAACAATAGGTCTAACCACTTTTTTATTGTGAACTATTAAAATATTAAATAAATTGTTTAGGGATGAAGATTCACTTAACACTAATTTACCCGTTGCATATTTTTTGCTACAAACCAATCATCGTAAACGGGAGCTGATCTTGTTTTATAATGAACGCTGATGGCATTACGCAGGGCATTGCTGTTTTTTACAAATTTTGAGGTGAATTGTTCTGCCAGCATCAGTATATCCAAAGTGTTGTCTTTTTGTTTTACTTCGGCAACATATACTTTGCCGTAAAGAAAAGTATTTAAAAATTGCCGGTTATCTATCACGGATAAAAAGGCAGTGCCCCTGATGGTATCGTTGCTAATAAGACGGGTGCGGCGCAGTTCTTCCATGTAACCGGTGATGGCTACATCGTATTCCATATCTGTTCTTTTTTCAAAAATAATTTTTATTGGTTCTTCCTTATAATGACGGTCGTCTGAAGGCCGGTGAACCATCGCAGCCCATTTCCCCAGCAGGGATTCATCAATGGGTTGTTGTGCTTCGGTATCAATTGCATAAGGGGATTCGTATGGACAACCCCATAATATAAGGCAAAGTGAAAGAAGTATTGTTGTGGTGAGCAGGTTGCATTTCATCAGGAACCTAATTAAATATTTTTTCCGTGTAATGTTACAATAGAAAAACGTTGAATACAGATTATTATTATTTGGGGGGCATGATCCATCCTGCAAATTCCATCATCCAGGCAATGCCCAGGTGTACGATCAGGCCACCCCATATACTTCCGGTATTGTAAGAAATGATGCCCAGCAGTAAGCCTCCCCAAAAACTACTGATCGCCTCACCCATTGGTTTGCCGAAATGAATACTGCAATAAAAACATGCTGCAGGAATGATGCAGTGGGTGCCACAGATTTTTACCAGCGCCAATATTAAAAAGCCCCGGAAGAAAAACTCAATACTCACAAAATCAAATCCGTAACACAATTCATATAGTGCATACTGCCATTTTTTTGCAGGGATGCTGTGTAAAATCTTTGCTTTGGGATACACCTGTAAAAAATCTTTTTGAGTGCCTGCCAGCAAAATTAGCGGTACCATTATCAAAAGCATTAAAAGGTAAGGTTGCAAACTGTCTAATGGTTTGCTGCCATAAAAAGGTTGATTGTTTTTATCTTTTATCAGCCAGACAATCAGCACCGGAATCAATACCACAAAAACTCTTACCACCCAATTGATACTCCGCAGATAAAATAGTTTGTCTGTTCCGGTACATGTATTGGTAACCCATGACTGATGAAAATCAAAATTTACACGGAACGAAAAAAATGTCGGCGCTAATAAAAGAATACCCCAGAACCAGCCATTGTGATAATAATCGCAGTCTTTATAAAAAAGAAGTTGTAAAAAAAATGCGGTGCCAAATGGTATGAAATACAAGAGATAATAACCAGCAAAATTTGCCAGCCAGGTTTTACCGGAAGCTGCATATTTTTTTTCTAACCCATGCCAGTAATTGAGATAGATCATTACACCAAGCATAGCGATGATCAGCAGCAGGTAAAAAAGATTAAACTCTTTTTCATAAAATGCTTTGATGTATTTGAATACCTGCGTCAAATAATTATCGTGTTTGTTAAGTGATAAATAGGATAGTTTGTTGTAAGAAAAAAGCCCTCCAGGCATCCAGTCTTTAGTCCTGAGCGGAGTCGAAGGATTATTTTGATTTGTCTGAGCGAAGTCGAAGACACAATTAAAATACAAATTAAAAACTATGGCAGTATTACACACGCTTTAGTAAATACAAAGCGGCTTTCCAGTTTTAGTAGTCTTGATTATGTCCCTTCTTTTACCGGTGCATTCAACGTTTTCCAAAGCAGGTCTTTCAGTTCTGTCAATCCCTGCCCGGTAACAGATGAAATAAATACATGCGGAACATGCTGTGGTAATTCTTTGGAGATAGAATTTTTTAATTCTTCATCCAGCATGTCTGATTTGCTTACAGCGATCACAAAATCTTTCTGCAGCATTTCTGGATTGTATTGTTCCAGTTCATTTACCAATATTTCAAATTCTTTTTTATGATCTGCACAATCTGCAGGTAATAAAAAAAGCAAGATGGAGTTGCGTTCAATATGGCGCAAAAAGCGGTGGCCTAATCCTTTGCCCTCGGCAGCCCCTTCAATAATACCCGGCAGATCAGCAATGCAAAAACTTTTTCCATCCCTGTATTCCACCATACCCAACTGTGGTGTTAAAGTAGTAAAAGCGTAGTCAGCTATCTTGGGTTTGGCTGCAGTAATTACAGACAGTAATGTTGATTTACCTGCATTTGGGAAACCTACCAATCCTACATCAGCCAGTACTTTTAATTCCAAAAATTTCCAGCCTTCTGTACCTGGTTCTCCGGGTTGTGCATATTCTGGTGCCTGGTTGGTAGCAGTTTTAAAATTGCTGTTCCCCAACCCGCCACGGCCACCTTTCACCCATATTACTTCCTGGCCGTCTTCTAATATCTCTGCTTCTTTTTTACCCGTTTCTTCATCTTTGGCAATGGTGCCTAATGGTACTTCAATAATAATATCTTTTCCAAACTTACCGGTCTGGTTATTCTTGTCACCGGACTCACCATCTTCTGCCAATACATTTTTGTAGTAGCGAAGATGCAGTAACGTCCAAAGTTGAGAACTGCCTCTTAAAATAATATGAGCGCCACGGCCGCCATCACCGCCATCCGGACCCGCCATGGCATTGTATTTGGTACGCATAAAATGTTTGCTGCCTGCACCCCCATGTCCGCTGCGGCAGAATATCCGGATATAATCTATAAAGTTTGATCTTTCTGACACAATGCTGATTTTTTGCGAAGGTACAATTTTAGGCTGCTGATATTGCGTTTAGCATTATGCCTGTTAAACATGACTTTTATTAAAATAATTTAATCGGTAAATGCAACCAGTTTTTTAGTAAGGTTGTCAATTATTTTTTAATACTTAATTCTACTTTGACAACTCAAAAATAAAATAGTGTTTGTTGCGAAGTAAAAATTTCAGAACTTGTGGTCATGTAATTATCACCTATAAATATAGAC
>JAYVLZ010000083.1:0-7454 GCA_043759175.1 Chitinophagaceae bacterium
GTCTATATTTATAGGTGATAATTACATGACCACAAGTTCTGAAATTTTTACTTCGCAACAAACACTATTTTATTTTTGAGTTGTCAAAGTAGAATTAAGATTTATTTTTTTAGAGAATCTCTTATCTCCATCAACAGGGCATCTGTAGAGGATGGGCCTGCCGGTGCCGCTTCTTCTTTTTTCTTCATACTGTTGGCAGCCTTGATAAGACCAAAAAGAACAAAAGCAACTAAAATGAACTTAATTACAGCAGCAATGAACTTTCCAATTTTGATGGTGCCCCACATTAGTTTATCTACATCCTCAATATTTGCAGCCTTTAATAAGGGTGTAAGCAAAAGAGGTGTGATCACATCATCTACTAATGATGTTACTATTGCACCAAAAGCTGCACCGATGATTACTGCAACAGCCAGTTCAACCACATTTCCTTTTAATGCAAAGTCTTTAAATTCTTTAATAAGTCCCATAATAATTTAGTTTTTAAGTTTAGGTGAAGAGGTGTTTTAAAAAGCCAGCAATGATAATAAAAAAGTATTTGATATTACATTATTTTATTAATCAAAGCACCCATCTAAGGTTTGTTGTGGATAAAAAATTTAAAAAATTAAATTATTTATGAGCAAATCAATAACCTGATTTAATTCCCACAATTTTGCAGGGTGAATGAAAAAAATATTGCCTGGATAATTTTTATGACCCTTGCATTCATATGGGGGAGCAGTTTTATACTGATGAAAATTGGCCTGGATAATCAGCTAAGTGCTTATCATATTGCAGCAATCAGGATTTTTTCAGCAGGAATTGTATTACTTCCTGTTGCTGTTAGTGCTGTTAAAAAAATTCCCTGGAAAAAATGCTGGCTGGTATTTTTATCCGGTACTTTAGGAAGTTTAATTCCCGCCTTTTTATTTTGTATTGCTGAAGAATCCATTGATAGTGCATTGGCCGGTACCCTCAATTCCCTTACACCCATTTTTGTAATCATTACCGGTGCATTGTTTTTTAATATAAAAACAGCGCCCAATAAAATTATTGGTATTATAATAGCTTTTACCGGATGTGTTTTGCTCTTATTGAGCAAAGGTGATATGCAAAACAAGCAACTTTCCTATGCAGGGCTTATAGTAATGGCTACCATGTTATACGGATTCAATGTGAATATGGTTTCAAGAAATCTCCTCCATATTTCGTCCTTACATATCACTGCAGTAGCGCTTTCTTTTAATGCCATTGCAGCGTTAATAATATTAATCTTTACTGGATTTTTTAAGTTACCACTAAGTAACCCCGGCATTTTAAAAGGTACTGCTGCAGCCGTATGTTTAGGAGTAATGGGTACTGCTGTAGCTACCGTATTATTTTATATGCTTGTAAAAAGAGCCAGCAGTATTTTTGCCAGTATGGTTACTTATGCCATTCCGTTTGTAGCCATCGGATGGGGATTTTATTATAAGGAAAATATTACCTGGAAGCAGATTGTTTGTTTACTTATTATATTAATGGGCGTGTATTGGGCCAACAAAAAAACAGTGAGAGAATAAGGCAAATGAAAAGAGGATCACCTGATATGGCAATCCTCTTTTTTAAAAAATATTAAATTGATTATTTGTATTGTGGAATGATGCCTTTTGCTAATTCAGTCATCTTAGCTAACCCATCTTCGGGCAAAGCTCCTTTCTTAAACTCAGCTAAAATTTCAGGGTGTTTGTTTTCCATTTCCATTAAGAAATGTTCTTCAAAAGCTTTTACATTTTTAACCGCCACATCTCTCAATAAACCTTGTGTGCCCAGGTAAATAATCGCTACCTGCTTTTCAACTGTATAAGGTGAGTACTGGGGTTGTTTTAATATCTCCACGTTTCTTGCACCTTTATCAATTACGTTTTTAGTAGCCGCATCCAGGTCGCCACCAAATTTAGAAAATGCCTCCAGTTCACGGTAAAGCGCCTGATCCAGCTTCAATGTACCAGCTACCTTCTTCATCGATTTGATTTGTGCGTTACCGCCCACACGACTCACCGAAATACCCACGTTGATAGCAGGGCGGATACCGGCATTAAATAGGTTACCTTCTAAGAATATCTGTCCGTCTGTAATCGAAATTACATTGGTAGGAATGTAGGCTGATACATCACCGGCCTGTGTTTCAATAACAGGTAAAGCTGTTAAAGAACCACCACCTTTTACAAGGTGTTTGATTGAAGCAGGTAAATCATTCATCTGCTGGGCTATTTCATCTTTAGAAATAACTTTTGCAGCTCTTTCCAGCAAGCGACTATGCAGGTAGAATACATCACCCGGATAAGCTTCACGGCCCGGCGGACGACGTAACAATAAGGATACCTCACGGTAAGCCACAGCCTGTTTTGACAAATCATCATAAATGATCAAAGCCGGCCTTCCGGTATCACGGAAAAATTCGCCAATGGCGGCCCCGGCAAACGGAGCGTAAAATTGTAATGGTGCAGGATCACTTGCCGAAGCTGCAACAATAGTAGTGTAGTCCATTGCTCCATTTTCTTCCAGCGTCTTCATGATCTGTGCGATAGTAGAAGCCTTCTGACCGATTGCTACATATATACAGTAAACTGGCTTGCCTGCTGCATAAAATTCTTTCTGATTAATGATGGTATCTACTGCAATGGCGGTTTTACCAGTCTGGCGGTCACCAATGATCAGCTCACGCTGACCACGACCAATGGGAATCATTGCATCAATCGCTTTGATACCTGTTTGCAGTGGTTCCTTTACCGGCTCCCTGAAAATTACACCCGGTGCTTTACGCTCCAGCGGCATTTCATACAGTTCGCCTGTAATTGGACCTTTACCATCTATGGGTTCACCCAGTGTATTAATAACACGGCCACACATTCCTTCTCCCACTTTAATAGAGGCAATTTTATCTGTACGTTTTACTTTGGCTCCTTCTTTAATTTCACTGCTGTCTCCCATTAATACCACACCCACATTATCTTCTTCCAGGTTCAATGCAATTGCTTTAACGCCATTTTCAAATTCCACCAGTTCACCACTACGCACATTGTTCAATCCGTACACACGGGCAATACCATCACCTACCTGCAATACGGTACCCACTTCTTCTAAACTGGCGCCTGCATTAAAGTTGCTTAATTGCTGGCGGAGTATCGCTGAAATTTCATCCGGTTTAATTTCTACCATAACTGTTTATTTTAAAATATTGTTTTATCTGAGTTTATGAACATACTGGTTGTCCATAAATTGTTTTTGAATATCCTTTAAATCTCTTTGTATACTTGCATCAATTAAAGTACCCTGCATTTCCAAAATAAAACCTCCAATCAATTCTTCTCTAATAACTGTTTCCAGTTCTATGTTCTGAAAAGGAGTGGATGCTTTTACTTTATTTATGATGGATGTTTTAAGATCTTCACTCAGTGGGGCTGCTGTGGTTAATTTTAACCTGTAAATATTTCTCATTTTATTGAATTGCTCAATAAATGCATCTGCTATTTCAGGCAAATTTATTTCCCTGCTTTTGCGTACCAGTAAATTAATAAAAGAAGCAGTGGTTATGTTTACCCTGCCAGTTGTTATTGACTGAATGATCTTTTCTTTTGCGCTGGGCTTTATTATCGGGCTACGCAATACCGCTGTAAAATCGGGATTGGATTTGCAAATTTTTTGCAGGAATTTCATGTCGGCATGAATAACGTCCACCTGATTCAATTCTGTTGCCAGATCAATCAAACTTTTTGCGTACCTGCCTGCTAAACGTGGATTGTGCATACCCCTGTCCCCTAAAGCGGGATTTTTTTTAAAAACTCCAAAGAGTTTAGATGATTAAAAAATGTTGCCTTTCTCTCCGCTGGCCAGCGGAGATGGGGGCTTAATTAAATTTTGCTTCTTCTGCCAGTTGCTTAATATATCCTTCCTGATCTTGTTTGTTGCTCAACTCACGACGCAATACTTTTTCACTTACTTCAATTACCAGGTTACCCACCTGATTTTTGATTTCTGTTAATGCAGCCATTTTCTGCTGATTAATAGAAGCCTGTGCATCTGCTAAAATTTTCGCAGCCTGTGCCTTTGCTTCTTCTTTTGCATCCTGGATCATTTTATCCTTTGTTTCCTTTGCCTCTTTTAACAAGGTAGCTCTTTCCTCCCGTGCCTTTGTCAGTAACGCTTCGTTATCATTTTTTAACTGCGCCATTTCCAATTTGATTTTTTCTGCACTGGCAATTGAGTTGGCAATATTAGTTTCCCTTTCATTCAGCCCTTTTATAATAGCAGGCCATGCAAATTTTTTCAGCAAAAAGAACACAATTAAAAAAGCTAAGAGTGTCCAAATCAATAATCCTAAATCAGGTGTTAATAATTGCATTTTTTAAACTTAAAAATGTATAATAATAATAAATTCTAAAAAGTTCAATATTGAGATTCCGTACAAGAGTGCGACGCCAATGAAGTTAATGTCTGCACTAAAGCCAGGCTCAAAAAACTTCCCTTTATTATTCCCCTTTAGGGGTTAGGGGTAAAATACTGCATCCTCCGTCCTGTACTTTGGATGCAGTAATAATTTTGCCCTGGTATTACAATACCATTGCAAGGAAACCAACGATGATTGCAAACAATGCAGCACCTTCTACCAGCGCCGCAGTAAGAATCATGTTTCCACGAATGTCGTTAGAGGCTTCTGGCTGACGGGCAATGGCTTCTACGGCACCTTTACCAATCTGGCCAATACCGATACCAGCACCAACTGCTGCCAAACCAGCACCAACTGCACCACCTGCAGCGGCAAGGGGAGCAGTAGCTAAAAACACGGTTAATAAACTCATACTTCTGTTTTATATTGATTAAAAAATAAACTATTAAACAAGTACTTCATCAGCATGATGATCAACATCATCATGACTGCCTTCAAATGCCTGACCAATAAATACTGCGGTAAGCATGGTAAATATAAAAGCCTGCAAGAATGCAACTAACACCTCTATAAAATAGATAAACACCGTAAATGCAATCGAAACAGGTGAAACACCCCAGCCTGCACCAGCTGCAATTTTTTCTGCAAAAATGAATATCATTGATATCAAGCAGATGATGATAATATGACCTGCAACCATGTTTGCAAAAAGACGTATGATCAATGCAAAAGGCTTAATGAATACACTTAAAAATTCTACCGGAACAAGGATAAATTTTACACCCAGTGGAACTCCCGGAGGATTAAAAATATGACCCCAGTAATGACTGTTGGAACTTGCCAGAATTACCACAAAAGATATCAAACCGAGTATTACAGTAAATGCAATATTTCCTGTAACATTTGCTGTACCCGGTATTAATCCAAAAATATTATTGATCAGTATAAAGAAAAATACCGTTAACAGGTAAGGAAGATATTTATTGGTTTTGTGACCCAGGTTAGGTTTTGCTACTTCATCTCTTACAAATCCTACCATTACCTCTACTAAGTTTTGTTTGCCCTTTGGCGCTGAAGTAACGCCTTGCCCTTTAGAATAAGTTTTTGCCACACTGATCATTAACCAAACCAAAATAGTTAGAGCCAGTATCATTTGAACCACATTACGTGTCAATGAAAAATCATACACTTTTACTCCTTCTTCTATGGACTCAATCTTACCTTCTGCATTCAATTTATAACCCTCTACTTCCTGGTGACCATGTTCAAACTTAGATGACATGAAAACAGAAAGGCCTTTTTGAGGAGAATAAAGTATTACGGGAAGTGGTATGGAAACAGGATGTTTTTCACCGTCACCGCCTTTATATTCAGCAAAGTGAAACTCATGGGCATCCATTATGTGACCAAATATTACTTCCTTGGCATTGAATTGTTCCTTTCCTTCAGCTTCATGCGCTGTATGGCTTTTAGGCTCTTCATTTTGAGCCTTTAGGTTATAAGATGAAATTAAAAATATGGTGCTAAAAACCGCTGCCAGCAATGATTTGGTGCCTTTTGGAAACATAACTTATCCGAAATTTGGCGCAAAGATAGGCGTTTAGGGGTAAAATTGATAATCAGCAAAAGAGATTTTTATCGAGATTTTAAGGCATATCAGTCCAGCCCCATTTCTTTGCGGAGCTGCTTTATTTTTTCCAGTTCCATTACGTCAATCTGGTCTTTGGAACGGTTCACCGCTTTTTTATTGGCAATTAGCTGGTTGATGTGGAGAAAGGGAACTTTTACATTTTCTATTTCGGCGATGGTGGCCATTTGAAAACATTCATCAAACGAATAACCTTCCAGGCCTTTCATATTTATTAAAATATCCAGCACTATTCCGTTTCCTATGTAAAAATTTGTCCACCCGGGAACAAACTGCATTTCTTTCCAATTCAAACTTTCGTAGCCAAAAATCTTCATGGCTTTACCCAGCTTTACCCTGTTATCAGGTTCATCTTTTATCCATATATCCACATCCTGTGTTGATCTTAAATAACCATGCATGTTAACTGCAAACCCACCAACCATTATATACAATACCTCACTTTCTGCAAGTGAAGTCCAAAATGAAATTAAATCTTCATCAAAAATATCCATTGATTATTCAACCATTTTTTGGTGGGTGACTTTTGCATTTTTTAGCATGATGCCAATACGCATAAGTTTGGTAAACATTTTAAATTTTTCCGTATCTGATGTAAGTATGGATTCTTTACGCCTTTTGATTTCAAGATTTTCATAAGCTGCCGCTTCCTCATTAAAGATATTGAGCGGCGCCTCGTTTTCTGAATATTCTTTTTTGTTCATACTGCAATTTACTAAACTATTTGGGAGATTAAAAGGGAATTTTACACCAGCATTTTTTGTTTTTCAAACTGCATTTTTTGCAACTGGTAATAAAATCCTTTGTGGGCAATCAGTTCATCATGGGTTCCCATTTCTTTTATTTCTCCTTTATCCAGCACTAAAATTTTATTGGCCTTGCGGATGGTAGAAAGCCTGTGCGCTATCACAATGGAGGTTCTGCCGGCAATCAATTTTTCTATTGCCTGCTGGATCAATTGCTCACTTTCAGTATCAACCGAAGAAGTGGCTTCATCTAAAATAAGAATGGCAGGATCATATAACACCGCTCTGACAAAAGATAATAATTGCCGTTGTCCTAATGATAAAGTCGCACCTCTTTCCATTACATTATAATGGTAACCCCCCGGCAGCCGCATAATGAAATCGTGGATACCAATCATTTTTGCAGCTTCTATCACCTGCTCTTCTTTGATATCCGGATTACGCAACGTAACATTATCATACACTGATCCACTAAATAAAAACACATCCTGCAGCACCACAGCAATTTTACTACGCAGGTAAAAAAGTTCGAAAGATTCAATATCCGTATCATCAATTTTAATGGTACCCTTTTGAATATGATACAAGCGGTTGAGCAAACTGATGATGGAAGTTTTACCGCTGCCCGTATGGCCAACAATAGCAAGTG
>JAYVLZ010000084.1:0-9796 GCA_043759175.1 Chitinophagaceae bacterium
CACACAGGGTGTCCGTTTGATAAAGCTCCGCAATAACATCTTTGAAACAATATTTGATTGCGAAACAGTAATCTATTCAATGGTGGCGGACAAGCAAAATAATATATGGCTGGGCACTCACAACAAAGGTATTTTTTTGGTAGATGCTTCTAACGGAAAACAATTATTACAAATACAAAACGGCGGTCCTGAGGGTAAAACAATCAGCGCTAATATTGTTACGCATTTGTTGTTATACAAAGACAGTTTATTACTGGCTGCCAATGGAAAATTAAGCCTGGTAAATACAAAAAATGGATCTGTAAAAAATATTGGCCTAAAAGAAGGTTTGCCCAGCAACAATATACAGACCATGCAGGTGGATAACAATGGCAATGCCTGGATCATTACTTCCAGTGGATTGTGCAGGTTTAATATTGCCACTAATTTATTTACCAAGTACGGCAGCAAGGATGGTTTTACTGATCCTACTTTAATGGAAGGCCCTTCCATCAAATTAAGAAACAATATGCTGATGTTTGTGGGTAAAGACGGGCAGATGATGATATTTGCTCCCGACTCATTAAACAGCAATACGATTCCGGCAGATGTAGCTATCACCGATATCAGGATTGGTAACGAATATTTTCCTGTAGATTCTTTACTGGCCTTGCCTGAAATAACCTGCAGCTATAATAATAATTCCATTACCATTAGCTTTTCTTCCCTCAGTTATTTGCAGGGAGATAAATTAGTGTACTACTATAAAATGGATGGACTGGAAGATAACTGGAGAATTATCAGCGCCGGTAATTTAAGAGCTATCTATAGTTACCTGCCACCGGGGCATTATACTTTTAAAGTAAAGGCAGAAAATATCAATGGCCTTGCATCAGACAATACCACACAGATCAGGATTTATATCAAGCCCCCTTTTTGGAGAAATTACTGGTTCATCAGTACGGTGTTATTTTTTATTGCGCTGTTCTTTTATATGCTGCACAAATTAAGGGTGAACAAATTACTGGCGGTAGAAAAATTGAGGAACAGGGTAGCAAGAGATCTTCATGATGATATGGGTTCCACACTCAGCACCATCAACATACTGAGTGCTATGGCCAAAAGCAAACTGAACAGTGATAAAGTAAAAACAAGTGAATACATTGGAAAGATAAGTGAGAACAGCCAGCGCATGATGGAAGCCATGGATGATATTGTGTGGAGCATTAAACCCACCAACGACAGCATGCAGCGCATTGCAGCAAGGATGAGAGAATTTGCTACCAATGTACTGGAAGCAAAAGATATGGAAGCGAAATTTATTATTGAAGAAAAAGTATACGATATAAAATTAGATATGGAAGCAAGAAGAGATTTTTTTCTCATATTTAAAGAAGCCATCAACAATGCAGCAAAGTATTCAAAGGCAACACATGTTAACGTAAACCTTACAACAGCCGGCAATATGCTGATGCTGGAAGTGAAAGACGATGGTATTGGTTTTGACGTTAAGACAGCCATCAATGGAAATGGAATGGGCAATATGCAAAAACGTGCTGATGCACTGAATGCAAAATTAAATATACAATCACATGAGGAAAGGGGAGGCACGTCGATAAAACTAACGGTGCCTGTAAACTAATTCAAAATGATGATGAGCCGTTTCTTAAGCCAGAAATTACGCTTCTTTACATTTATATGTATTGCATTACTGGTGTATGTGCATGGATATAATTTGAGAGTGGCATACCTGTACCCGGTGAGTACTGTGCAGGAACCTTTAACCTTTACCACATTCTTTGAATATATTTTTGCCAATGGTTTGTTGCGTTTTCGCATACCCATGCTGTTTATGATCTCCGGTTACCTGTATGCCTGGTATGATAACAAGCCTTACATAGAGCGGACAAAAAAAAGGTTTATCACGCTGATCGTTCCTTACCTTATCTGGAGTGCTATTGGGTTACTGGTTACTTTCCTGTTGCAGCAATTTCCTGTAACAGCAAAAGCAGTTTTTGATTCACAGCTTGATCAGTTGGGGGATAACCGTGCTTATACAGAAATTGGCTGGGGAGGTATTATTAAAAGATGGCTGATGGTTCCCATCAGTTTTCAGCTGTGGTTTATTTTTGCGCTGTTTATTTACAATGTTGCTTATCCTGCACTGCGGTGGATGGTGCTGAAGATTCCTTATATATGGTTTCCTGTTTCCTTTTTATTATGGTTTACTTATTTCAATATTTATTTTATTGAAGGACAGGGTTTGTTTTATTTCAGTGTGGGCATTTGGCTGCAGAAAAAAAATATTTCGCTGGAACAAAGGCCCCAATGGTTGGCACAGGGATTATTCTGGATATTTTTTATTGGTATCTGTGTAATTAAAACATTCATGGCGTTTGAACTGGAGCCTGGTTCGCCGGCAACTTTTTATACCCTTTGGACATTGTATAATTTCGCCAGCATTGCAGGCATCATTGCGGTATGGTATGGCTCAGACCAAGTGGTGAACTGGTGCATGAACCGCAAATGGTTCAGGCATGCCAGTTCGTTTTCATTTTTTATCTATGGCTTCCACATACCACTGATGGCATACCTGATGCGGCTGTCATTTATGTACCTGCACAACCTGCCAAACTTCCGGTTGCTCTGTTACCTGCTGGTACCGGCATTCACGGTATTGCTTTGTATTGGCTTAGCAGAACTGATTAGAAAATTTGCCCCTTCTGCATACAGGGTAATGACGGGTGGAAGGGGATTGTGATGTTGAAATAACGTTAATAAAAAACCCTCTGCCTAAGCAGAGGGTTCATATTTAACCTTTATACCAAACCTATTTTTTCAATTCATTAATGGAAACCTGCGGTACCAATACTTTATTACATTTTTCCACTACAATGGCTTTGGGTAAACTGAAAGCTGCAGTCTGCTTAATATTGGCTGAAGAAGCGCCTACTTTAACAGTATAGTCACCTGCATCCGCTATCCATGAAGTGGCATCTGTATCAAAAGAAGCAAGCGCATTGGCATCAATAGTAAAAATTACTTTTTCTGACTGGCCTGGTTGCAATAAACCTGTTTTTGCAAATCCCTTTAGTTCTGCTGAAGGTTTATCCAGCTTTCCTTTAGCAGCAGTAATGTATAACTGCACTACTTCTTTACCAGCTACTTTACCAGTATTTGTAACGGTGATAGCAGCAGTAATTTTTTGATCAAATGTTTTAGCACTCAATGCAAGGTCACCATATTTAAAATCAGTGTATGAAAGTCCGTAACCAAATTCATAAGCAGGCTTTACATTGAATGTGTTGAAATAACGGTAGCCAACATAGATGCCTTCTTCATAAGTTACTTCAGCAGGAATTTGCTTCATTCCAAACATTCCTGGTTCCGCTTTTTCAGGAAATTCTTTACCAGGAAAGTTTTTTGCAGATGGATCATCTTCATATTTCACAGGAAAAGTAGTAGCCAGTTTTCCCGATGCATTTACTTTACCACTTAACACATCAGCCACCGCATTACCGGCTTCCAGACCTGGTTGCCAGCTTAATAAAATAGCATCCACTTTATCTCTCCAGCTGGCTGTTTCAATAACACCACCCACATTTAATACTACCACCACTTTTTTATTCTTTGCATGAAAAGCATCTGCCACTTTTTTTATCAGCTCCTGTTCTGTTGCTGATAAATTAAAATCGTTTTCTACTTTCCTGTCGGTGCCTTCACCAGCATTTCTTCCAATGGTGATCAATGCAATATCTGCTGCTGCAGCTTTATTACCTATTACATTATCATCAGCATTTAATTCAGGAGCCGGTGGCGTAGGGTTCATAAATTCCTGGAAAAATCCTTTTTTAGGATGTTTGGTTTTATAATCTGTAATATGATTGTTGTACAATGTTTTTACATCTTCATCCACCTGGTATCCTGCATTGGTTAATCCATCCACCAGTGAAATAGTGTACGCTTCATTTACATCACCGCTACCGGTACCTCCGGAAATAAAATCATAAGAAGTATTGCCAAAGGCTGCAATCTTTTTTGCATTTCCAAGTGGAAGTGAGCTGCTTTCATTCTTCAGCAATACCATACCGTCTGCAGCAGCAGTACGGGCCACAGCAGCATGAGCTTTCAGGTCTGGTTTATTACTGAAAGCATATTTTTTAAAAGACTGCGATCCCAATACATAATTTAAAATGCGTTCTGCATTTTCATCCAGCACTTTTATGTCCAGTGTATTATTAGCAATAGCATCCAGTATGGCTTTTTTCTGTGAAGGTGTACCCGGCATCAACAAATCATTGCCTGCTTTCATTTGTGCCACTGCATCTTTACCGCCAAACCAGTCCGTCATCACCATGCCTTTAAAGCCCCATTCTTTTCTTAAAATAGTAGTGAGCAGGTCATACTCCTCAGAAGTATAAGTTCCGTTGAGTTTATTGTAAGAACTCATCACCGTCCATGGTTGAGATTCTTTTATTGTTATTTGAAAGCCTCTTAAATAAATTTCTCTCAAAGCCCCTTTCACTCACTATCGCATTCACACTGTTCCTGTTTCTCTCCTGGTTGTTCACCGCAAAATGTTTGATGGAAGTTCCCACGCCATTGGATTCGATTCCGTTCACCATGGCGGCTGCAATTTTTCCGGCAATCAATGGATCTTCTGAATAGTATTCAAAATTTCTTCCATCCAATGGGTTGCGGTGAATGTTCATTCCCGGTCCGAGTAACACATCCACACCGTATTCCTTTACTTCATTACCCATTGCCTTACCTACTTCTTCTACTAATTTGGTATCCCAGGTAGATGCCAGTAAAGTACCTACCGGAAAAGCAGTGGCATAATAAGTATTCTTATCGTCTTTACGGTTAGGTTCAATACGCAAACCTGCAGGGCCATCAGCCACCACAGTTGTTGGAATGCCCAGATGATCAATGGCAAAAGTAGTTCCGGCTGCTCCCGCTACTTTATCCATTGTCTGTCCCACAAGGGCGCCATCTGCAGGGTTCATGCCAGGTAATTTCATACCCAGGCCCACCAACAGGCTTGCTTTTTCATCCAGTGTCATCTTGCTTACCAGTTCTTTGGCTTTAGCAGTATTGGCATCTTGTGCAAAAAAAACAGCGGGGGTAAATGCAATAAGAGAAAGGAAAATAATTTGTTTCATGTATCAATCGTTTTTTAGAGTGTAAATCTCCGACTGAATATGAGTTTTTGATTTGATAATTATCAAATAATAAAAGTATCTGAAACTTAATTGATGATAAAAGAAAAGAAAAAATGATAAGTCAGTACAAGCGTTTCATTTTGCTATTCACTTTATCCTCTGCTGAATTATTTTTTCATTAGTGTCAAGCTAATTTTTAATGAACTATCTTCAAATTTATGTCCACAGCCCCTTAGGGGCGACACTATGGTAGAAAATAATTCGACCAGATTAATATAGACCCATTGGGGCGGTATTTTTTCCGCTACCATACACATTCCAAAAGTTTCGCCCCGCTGGCCAGCGGGCTTTGGTGATTTATACCATTTATATTTCTACCAAAATACCGCCTCGATGAGGCTTCCTTAATTTGACGCCAATGCGAATTATTTTCGGGAGAACGAGGGTGAGGCGGATCGGATACGGCTTAATGTTTCCAGCGTAACACCTAAAAAAGAAGCGATATAAGAGAGCGGCACCCGTTGTATGATCTTGGGTGAATTTTGCAATAGTTTTTCATAACGCTGCTGGGCAGATTCAAACTGGATAGAATCCATACGGTATTGAGACATGATCAATGAGCTGGTCATCATTTTACGAAAGAGTGTTTCCACTTCGTGGTATTGAGCTGCCAGCCTTGTTAAGTCATTGTAATGAATGCCCATTACTTCAGCGGGCTCCAGTGTTTGAATAATTAATTTGCTGGGTGTACGTTCAAAAAAACTAATGATGGATAAAAAGAACTGCTCATCCATGGCGATCCATTCGGTGATCTCTTTATCTCCTTTGTAATAATAAATACGGGCTATGCCTTTTCGTATAAAAAAGATATAATCAGCTACTTCCTTTTCCCTTACTAAAAAATGATCTTTTGAAACGGTCCAGTGTTGGAATGCTGCCAGGAAAATTTTCATTATTTCCGGAGACAACGGTGAGATAGCAGTTATTTTTTTCTCTAATAAATCCATTTGAATACTGGAGAAAGCAAAGCCTTTTTATGACGTGCAATCCCTGATATGCAAGATAGTTTTCTATTGTGTATTATAAAGATTCTTATTAGCTAAAATTTAAAAAAAAGCTCCTGTCAGTCAGCCATTTTTATCTGTTCAATCAATGCCAGTCTTTTAACAATACTGTTTGCAGGAAGCAGTGTACCGGGGGACAAAACGGCGTTGGCTCCAATTTTAGAATGATCCCCAATTAATGAACCAAACTTAGTGTATTCTGTATCTATAATCGCTGTATTATATAAAACAAAAATTGCTTTATCCACCCGTTCATTATAGTGATTGGCTGTAACAGATCCTGCTTCAAAGTTTACATTGCTGCCAATGATACTGTCTCCAATAAAATTAAAATGAGCAGCGGCACTGTGGCTGCAAATAATACTCGATTTAATTTCACAACCGGGGCCAATGCTAACATGATCTGATAGATATACACCGCCTCTTAGATAGGCATGAGCGCCAATAAAACAAGCTTCGCCAATAATTACCGGCGGCTTTAATGTAACACCCGATTCTATCACCGCAGTTTTATGAATGGCGATGCCACCATTGATACTAAAGTCTTCATTCAAAGAAGGAATTAATTCATTAATTATTTCCACGATTGCTTTCGTTATTTCCCAGGGCTCTTTATCCTGTTGACCAATTGCTGTTGGGAATGAATTGATGAAATGGCTGATTGGTATCATTGCGTTTCTTTTATAAGGCGATACTATTTTTATGCTGAATACATTTTTTTACAAAGGCTGTGATGATGGGATTCGGTTCATCCGCAGTGGAAGTTAATGCAGGCTGAAACAACGTACCAATAAAGAAAGGATGATTAGCAATTTCAAAAGCCCTTACTTCATCATCGCCGGACAAGGCTGTTATTTTAAGTCCGTTTGATTTAAGTTGACCGACATAACTTTTATTTAAACCGTAACTGCAGAAATATTTACCGGTTAGTTGTTCTTTTTGTACGATATTAAAGAGTGCAGCATCTTTATCAACAATTGTTAGTTGTTCCTGCTGCGCTATCAAAGAACAGGATAGTTTAGCGATCAGCAAATCTGGTGAACCCGGATTGGTTTCTTCATGATCTGCCAGCGTAATACCACAAACGTTTCTTGCAAATTCAATGATCATATGTTGAAAGCCGCCGCAATTTCCAAGCGTTGGTATGTTGTTTATTCTAGCATATTTAATGGTGTCCAGTACATTCTGCATATCCTTATATGGTGAGCCGGGCGCTATCCAAAGGCCACTGTATAAATTAGTGAAAGCTGTTTTACAATTAAAAATATCTGTGCCAATCCAGTCGAATTGAATTTCGTCAGTAAATAATTTTTTTATTTGCCTGGTGCTGTCATTCAATGCATGATGTGTTGAATGAACTGGATTGAAATCTCCGAGTATGGCAATTTTATAAAGCATCTGATTCTAAAATTAATTTTAAGTCCTTGATTCGTGAATGGTGAATGGTCAATTGTGAATATGATCATTCCCGAAAATATTGTTGCTTTTGTAAACGCCTATTACAATAACAGGTCGCAATTTATTTCTGTATCATCAATTACGGCACCCATTTTTTTATAAAAATCAACTGCGTTATCATTCCATTTAGAAACCTGCCAGCGGAGTTTTTTACACTGCTCATCTTTTGCTGACTGAATAATTACTTCCAGCAATAGTTTACCAATACCCTGCTTCCTGAATGCATCAGTTACATATAAATCATCCAGGTACAACCCTTTTCCCGACCATAAATTATATACAAAATAGAAACTGGCAAACCCGGCAATTTTTTTATCAATCGTTTCTGCAAGAAAACATCGAAAAAGACTTTCGGATGCGATCATCTGCTCCAGCGTAATGGTTACCTTTTCAGGCGTTTTCTGAAATATCGCAAATTCTTTTATTAAAAATAAGATAGCAGAGAAATCCTGTTGGTTGGCTTTTCTTATTGATATATGCATTTGATTATTAGAATTAAAATTCTGTCCCGGCGGGGTTTTCGCAATAAAAACCTATAAAGTATAAAACTGTTTGCAGCGAAACCCCGACGTGTAAGGCACCACAAAGCCTGAACTCTCACTCCATGAATTTAAAACATTTTTATAAATCCAAATAATGCATTGGTTTGAAATACTTCACCAATTGTATTTCATAAAATGATGCACTGCTGTGTTCATATTCAATAAAATCTTTTGCCAGCATCCATTTTCCACTCACGGGATTATTGTGGATGTACTTTATTTTCTGCAATAAAAACGGATGGGTGATGATAGCTTTTGCATCAAATGAATCTTTGAATACTTTATGTACCTGTCCCTTTTTCTTTTCTCTGTCGGTTACTAAACTTTTTAAATGATCCAGTAAAACTGTATTGCCTGTATTTTCCAAACGATTGATGATCTCACAAGCCATAAACCTTTTACCATTGGCAATAATTGTATTAAGGTTGAAGCCAGTTTTGTGAAAGTGCAGGATTACATGCAGATGATTTGGCATTATTATATAAGCTACCACATCAGCATCATGTTTGGTTTTTAAAATATCAAACCATTTATAGACCATATCATAAGCATCGGTGATCTCAAATAAAGATATCCATTCCGTGCAGGTGAAGGTGACAAAATAAGTGGAGAAAGTATCGCTGTGCTTTAGCTTTATTGCCATTAGATGAAGTTAAATAATTTTTAGTGTGGGTGCAAAAAATGGATAGAGCCTTATACGTCAGGGTTTCACGGATGGAGTTCAATATTTTTAGTGTATGCTGTGAAAACCCCGCCGGGACAGAAATAATGAAAGTTAATCTTCGTAGTACGGCGGGTCGGCTTCCGCCGATGTTGGTCTTTTTGATCAACATTATTTATTACATCATATGCTTCAGTTGTTGGTCAACACACCCAACAACGGCCTTCGAGTTTTGTATTTATGAATATAATTATCAATTGAAAATTTGTCCCATTCTTTTGGAAATATAAGTAAGGAAATCAACAATATTGCACGGTAAATAACATGGGACAAATCCCAAATCGGTTCAGCTAAACCATGTCCGAACGTAACTATAACCAGCACTGATGCTAACGCATAAAGAGCATAATCCTTTTTAAGACCTAAAACAAGCAACAGCCCTCCAATTAGCTCGACATAAGATGTGTAATAAGCTGTTGCATATGTTATATAATCTGGCAGCAAGTCTTTGTACGTCTCGTGGAAGAACTTCATATTAAACACCTTTTCTACACCCCATATAAAGACTTTGCCAAAGCCTTGCATTAAAAAAATTAGCCCCAAAATTAATCGAGTCGTTAATACTGCAATAGTTCTGTTTAGATTCATGAGTTTCTTTAATTGCTGCCACATTTGTATTGCGCAACTTCTTGTACAATTTCCTTTTGATAACAAACAAAAAACTGAATAAATAATTATGCGCTGGTGTAATTTAGTAAACTAAAATTTATTAAGCGCTAAAATCAATCTACGCATTAATAAAAGCAGACCAATGGTATGCGGTACAAGGGCTACCGTGTGGACACAAATATCATAGATTTGTGCCAAATAAAAATATGTTATCAGTATCATTTGAAAATTGTTTTGGAGATAAAAGGTTAGATAAGC
>JAYVLZ010000085.1:0-5277 GCA_043759175.1 Chitinophagaceae bacterium
TTGCAGGCGCTACCCCACCCTCGCCTACTGCAGGTGTGCCTACTGCAATATCCATTACATGGCTTCCATGCATACCTGCATCTAAAAAATCTGATTTGCCGGGATGATAACCTAATGTTTGATACGGTGCATTTGTATTAAGCGCTCTGTTAATGCTTTCTTCTGAATAAATACATCCATACCCATACCTGTTACCATCATAATCTGCCTTTTGATCCCATATACATTTAAACCTGGTGGAACCATCTGCCTTACGCAAATTAGCATGAACAAAATCAAAGCCCCAGTCCACTGCTGCAAAATAAATTCCTTCACCATTATAAGGAATATCAAAACGGCGTGAAACCAAATCATTGATAACTTCTCCGGGCATATTCTTTGCATCCTGCCACAGTGCTGCAGGTATAATACGGGGCGCCTTTACAGAAAAAACATCATTGGAATTATACAACTCCAGTAAATTTTTTCTTTTTACCCTGCAGGTAATGATATCACCAAACTGAACAATCACCTGGCAATAGGGTGCAGCTACAGCCGGGTTCTTCAGCCGTACCAGCAGCATTAATTCCTCTTCGGGTTCTCCATTTAATATAAGCTTTAGCCGGGAGTCCATGCTGCATTGCTGAAGTATTTAGATGCTGTTATTTTTTGCCCGTTTTTTTATCTTCCTTTTCACTGCTGTACACACTGCTGCCGGCGGATGATGAATTTGAATTGATGATGGTATCAATTTTTTGATGCAGGCTGTTAACAGAAGCCTTTATATCCAGTAATATCTGCCGCTGTTCTTCCTGGAATTTCAAGTTCGCTTTTATTATTTCTGAATTGCTGATGTTACTGATGAATTCATCTGCAAATTTTTTTGCATCATTGCTAACCCTTACTTCCTGTATGATCTTTTCACTTTGTTTTTTTAAATCTTCTGATTGAAGAATAAAGCCAAACAACGGCATCATTTCATTATTCATACCAACATAATTTAATCACTTATTTTTTATTCATCATCATCATCATCATCATTACCAATACAAGTGTATTATCAGTTCCACCAGTAGAAGAAGTAGAAGAGCCTGTGCCTGGTTTATTTAAAAGTAAAACCATCATTAGAGGCATCATATAATTATCCCCACCGCCAGATGAACTTCCGGACATCATCATTGGCATCATTGTAAATAATAATGTTTTTGTTAGGTCCACCTGAATGGCTTCCTGGTTTGGTACCTGCTCTATAATATCTGGTGTGGCAGGGGTGGTAGTGGAAGCAGGTGTGCCTTTAGTTATTTTTAAAGCAGCAAAATTTAATGTAGGCTTGTTTATGAGTGCCCCCATCATTGACATCATGGTAGAGCTGTTCATTACATTCACCTGCGCTTTACCTTCTTTGGCAAGGCCTTTTGCAACTGTCTCAGTGCTTTTCTCTAAACTGCTGAGAGAATTTCCAAGTGTTATATTAGCTTTCTTTAAAATATCTACTTGCTCTGAAATACTGGTCAGGCTATTCTTAAGTTCAGATTTTGTTGCAAAGTTTCCTGATCCTTGTGAAGTATTACTGGAAACGTTTCCTTCAAATCTTGAAGGTTTAAAACTGCTGCCCATGTTGTTGGTTGGGCGTCTTCGGGGTTGGTTCCAGATAGCTTCATCAGAACTTTCAGTATCAAAAATTCCTTCGCCTTGAAAATCTTCCAGAACTTTGTCATAATAACTTGGCATAACTCGTAAGTTTTAATTGTTTAATGATTGAGATTTATTATTTGTTAATTTTAGGATTACCGGTTTAATATAAATATCAAATTGCGCCTGATCAGGTTGAAAATAACCGGGCTTGCCCCTGCCCCTGCAATAATTGCAATCTGGCTCTTCGCCCCAGCAATGAGGGCAAGCGCCTATGGCTTCAGCTACATCATCTAACTGCCTTAAAAGTGACTGATAGTTTTGTTTTAACTGATCATAGTTTTGCAATAAATTTTTGTTGATGTTTTTTTGCTTTTCAAACAATGTTTCTAATTCCCGTAAGCGATCAGCTTCATCATAGCTGTCAACCTTATTATTATTTTCAGTTTTATCTTTTTGAAACTGCCGCATCAGAGCAAATGAATCAGCCAGGTCTGGCCTGTTTGCTTCCATTTGTACTAAAAGTGTATCGAAGTCCATAATGATATTTTTTAATTGTACAAAATATTATCATAGTTAGGCAACAAAGAATTTTCATAAGCATTTACACTTTCTATCACTGACTCTATATATGCATCTTTATCAGCTTCTGATTCTATTGGCAAACCGGAAGAGAAGCCCATATTATCAGCTTCAATAAGCGCATTTTCTGTTAAGTGTTTTAAGCTTTCCAGCATTTCCATATAACTGGTTTCATACAAGGAACCATCTTCTTTTGGTATTTGTAATCCTGTGCCAAGATTACCTGTTGCAATTGCTGAAAGCATAGATTGTAAAAATGGTGTGCTGTTTAAAAAACTTAATAATTGAGAAGATGCAGGAGTTTGATTGGGTGAAGCTATTGGAAAAGGTGAAGCAGTTCCTGGCCCGCCCATTATCATTCCTGGTGAAGACTGGACGGCACCTCCTCTTCCTCCCGGAATAAAACCTTGTACAGTTTGAGCGATCCCCGCTATTGCATTTCCTGCACCCGGAGAAGCAGCATTGCCAATATCTCTTCCGGCGTTTATAATATTGGGTATTGCCCCCCTAATATTGCCGCCTGCTATTGATGAAACCCCCTGGGCAATATTCGCAACCATTGGATTGGGTTTTACACCTGTAGCTCCACTTATAGCGTTTGCGGCTAACCCTCCTAAAGCACTTCCGGCAGCACCCCCGACAGGGCCACCATATATAGTTCCCACTGCAGTTGTGACAGCAGGAAGAGCAGCAACAGCGATAGGAGCTACCTGCTTTTTGAAAAAATCTCCAATTCCATCTAAAAATCCCTCTGATTCCGCAGGGCTCATCCGGGAAATTTTATCATATAAAATATCTTCTAATTCTTCATTAGAATAGTTCCGGTAATCTTCAGGGAACAATGTTCTTAACCCGGTACTGTATTGATCTTCTGAAAGATAAATTCCCCTGTCATGAAAATCTTGTAACATGATTTAATATTTTTATTTTTAAATGGAAATAAATTATTTCTATTAAGCCCCGGATTTTTCACCTGATGAAACAGGAGGATATTGGGTTAAAAAAACCTGCAGCAGTTAATGAAATTTATTGCAGTTATAAATCTTTCCTGAAAGTAAAAAGAGAGTTTGTATGATAGGAGAAAAAAACAGAGGATGCAGAAATAAATACGTGAACAGGTAAAAATAGTACGTGAACTGCAAACGCTATTTGCCGATCTTAGATAGCATTGATTGTGTAAGTGCATGACGTGGTGATATTTTAAATTTGAAATCAAATTCAAAAAACTGTTCGTCACAATTACCTCCTGTAAGCCTGAAAATATTTATTGCTGTAAAGCGGTTTACCCGGAAAAAATAATCCTTTGGAAGCAGATACAAAAAATCTTTTAAGGTATTATGACGTAAAACCATTTTTGTTTTTTCAACAACAGAGATGTAAACTTTTACAAAATGATCACAGGTTTCAATCATCATAATATCATTAAAATGAACAAACACAAATTCGCCATGTTTTATAAAAAGCTTAAGTGGCTGTACTGCACTAATCTTTACATTCGGTTTCGTCTTATTGTCAATAGCGTTAATTTTATTTGTATCATTTTTGTTTTCATTATTTTGATTAACATTTTTTGAGTGCAGATTAGATGCAGTATTTGTAATAAAGTTGTTCATGAATTATTTAGTTAAATAAGGGACAAAATAAAAAAAAGAAAAAAATATTCCACCTTGAAGATTGAAAAAAAAAATCTAAAATGCAACAGTGATTTCACTGTTTTTTAAACTGCGGTTTTACTACTCTTTTTATAGTATAAATACTAAGATTTATTATACCCGAAAAAATGTTCTTAAAAAGCATATAGCATAAACAAAACGGTTTATGAAAGGCATAAAAAAAGCGGCCTTAGCCGCTGCCGGGGATATGCAAAAATTTATACTAAAATCCCTTCTGCATTTCAAAAGTCTCTAAAAACTTAGTAGTGAAATTTCCTTTCCTGAAATCTTCATTCTTCATTAACTGCAGGTGAAATGGAATGGTTGTTTTCACCCCTTCTATCACATATTCGCTCAGGGCCCTGTACATGGTATCAATTGCTTCTTCACGGGTTCTTGCCACCGTAATTAATTTACCAATCATACTATCATAATAAGGCGGAATAACATAACCTGCATACACATGACTGTCCACCCGTACACCATGACCACCCGGAGTGTGTAACACAGTTATTTTACCGGGGCTTGGCCTGAAGTCGTTGAATGGATCCTCTGCATTGATACGGCATTCTATGGCATGCATCTGTGGAAAATAATTAATGCCACTTACTTTATGACCGGCAGCAATCTTTATTTGTTCCTTTATTAAATCGTAATTGATCACTTCCTCGGTAACGCAATGCTCCACCTGGATACGGGTATTCATTTCCATAAAGTAAAAGTTACGGTGCTTATCTACTAAAAACTCAATGGTACCTACGCCCTCATAACTAATGGCGGAAGCGGCCTTAATAGCAGCGTCTCCCATTCTGTTTCTCAACTCATCTGTCATAAATGGAGAAGGTGACTCCTCCACTAATTTCTGGTGACGTCTTTGAATACTACAGTCTCTTTCACTTAAATGACAAACATTTCCAAACTGGTCTCCTGCTACCTGAATTTCTATATGCCTTGGCTCTTCTACAAATTTTTCTATATAAATACCGTCGTTCTTAAAAGAAGCCGCAGCTTCTGTCTTTGCATTTTCAAATGATTTTTCTATTTCTTCTTCGGCCCATACTACTCTCATACCTTTTCCACCACCACCGGCAGTAGCTTTTAAAATCACCGGGTATCCAATTTCTGCGGCAGCATCTTTTGCATGCTGCACACTTTCCAATAATCCATCCACACCTGGAACTACGGGAACACCAGCTGTGATCATGGTTTGCTTCGCAGTAATTTTATCACCCATTGCCGTGATCATTTCAGGTGTTGGTCCAATAAACTTAATGCCACTCTCCGTACATATTTGTGCAAACTTGGCATTCTCAGCTAAAAATCCATATCCCGGATGAATGGCATCGGCATTGGTAATTTCAGCCGCCGCCATTATGTGTGGAATGTTAAGATAAGATTCTGCACTGCTGGGTTTTCCTATACAAACAGCTTC
>JAYVLZ010000086.1:0-14397 GCA_043759175.1 Chitinophagaceae bacterium
AACTTAACTATATCCTTTATTTTAACCTATGTGGGTAACATTCAACCTTTTTCGAAATAATAAAACTTATCCACACACATTCATGCAACAAAGCCATTAAAAAGGGTAAGTAAACTTATTAGCGGAATTTTGTTCTTAGTGCATTACAACCTTCAACTCAAAATCAATCTTGATGTATAAAATTACCTTCTCTATTCTTTTATCATTATTTTTTTCAGTGTCATTTGCCCAAATGCCTGGAGGCGGCGCTGGACGTGGTATGCAGAATATGAACATGGGTCACTTTTATGGTAAAATAATTGACGCTAACACCAATAAGCCTCTTGATGCAGCTTCTATACAACTGATACAAAACAAATTAGATTCCGCCACCAAAAAAAGAAAAGATGTAGTGGTAAGTGGTATGCTTACTAATAAAAAAGGGGAATTCAGTTTAGAAAATCTTCCGGTACTGGCTACTTATAAATTAAAAATTTCTGCTATCGGATATAAGCCCTTTGAACAAAAAGCATTTTTTGAAATGAACGCCGGTGGTGGAAAAAATGGCGATTACAGCAGTATGCTCAGTGCTGTGGATAAAGATTTGGGCAATATAAAACTGACAATAGATGCACAACAATTGCAGGAAGTTACTATCAGCAGCAGCAAACCATTGCTTACGATGGGTATTGACAGAAAAATTTTTAATGCAGAAAAAAACCTCACCAGTGTTGGCGGTACTGCGGTGGATGTAATGAAAAGCATACCCGGGCTAAATGTGGACATTGATGGAAATGTAAGTTTAAGAAATGCTTCTCCGCAATTATTCGTTGATGGCCGGCCTACCACTATGACATTGGAACAAATTCCGGCAGATGCCATTGCTACAGTAGAAATCATTACCAATCCATCTGCTAAGTTTGATGCTTCTGGCGGTGGTGCCGGTATATTAAATATAGTATTGAAAAAAAATCGTAAAGCAGGATATAACGGAAGTGTAAGGGCAAGTTTAGATAGCCGGGCAAGGGGAGGTTTTGGTGGTGATATCAATATTAAATCGGGTAAAATCAATTTCTTTTCTAACGCACAAGTAGGGTTCAGAAAAACTATCAGCACCGTAAATACAGACAGAACAGATTATCTACAGGATGCCATTGTAAAACTTAGGCAGGATAACGGGCCCGTGGGGAGAGGTGTTTTTGGTTTTGGCCGAATGGGTTTTGATTACCTGATTGATAACAGGAATACCCTGACCATTGCTGGTAATTTAAGCAAGGGGCAATTTAAGAACAAGGATATTATTTCTATTCAACGAGATACTATTTTTAATGATGATCCGGGTATCATTTCATCTGAACTGGGAACCAGGACCAGCGACAGTAAAAGCAACTTTCAAAACATGGGATCAACCATTAGCTTTAAACACAATTTTGCAAAGGCCAATAAAAATATTTCTGCTGATGTTAACTACAATTACAGCAAGAATAATAATACAAATAATTTTACCACTCAATATTTCACACCAGGCCTTAATCCCAAAACTCCCTTGATTGCAGAACGTTCGCAGGGTGGTGGTACCACTAGATTCTTCACTTCACAAATTGATTATGAAAATCCTATCACAGATAAAATAAAAATTGAAACAGGCGCAAGGATTGCACTGAGAAATTTTTACAGTTACAATGATAATTTTTTTAAAAATCCCGATACTGGTGAGTATATAACCATCGCAGCTTTGAATAACCGTTACGAATATACAGACCGGGTGTTGGCTGCATACGTTACGTTTTCTCAAAAGGTTAATAAATTTAACTACCAGTTAGGATTAAGAGCGGAGAATTCTAAATATGATGGGAACCTGATCAGTAAAAACAATAAATTTTCTAATGAATATCCCTTTGCACTTTTCCCCAGTGTTTTTGTAACCTATAGTCTTACTGAAAAGCAGGACATTCAGTTAAATTATTCCCGTAAAATAAACAGGCCAAATTTTTTCCAGTTGATACCTTTTGTTGATTATACCGATTCATTGAATTTATCAAAAGGCAATCCTGATCTGCGGCCGGAATTCACTAACCTGTTAGAATTATCTTATCAAAATCAAATAGCAACCGGGCATAATTTATTGACCACGGTTTATTTTAAAAACACCAATGATTTGATTACCCGTTATCAATTTAAAACTGATAATCCTAATCCCGGAGCCAAGCCAGACTCTGTAATTATGACCACTTTTGCGAACGCCAGTAAAACTTACAGTGTGGGGCTGGAACTTACCAGCAAAAACAAAATTGCCAGCTGGTGGGATATTACAACTAACGTAAATTTCTTTAATGCCACGCTTAAAGCTGGTAATCTGCCCGGCGGAGTAAATAACAGTCAGTTTAGCTGGTTTGCAAAAATGAATAACAGCTTTAAGCTGCCTAAAAATTTTTCCATTCAGCTTAGTGGTGATTACCAGGCAAAGACCCTGGTACAGCCGGGAGGCAGTGGGGGAGGAGGTGGTGGCCGTGGTGGTGGACCAATGTTTGGCGGAGGGGGAAATACGCCTTCTGCACAGGGATATACCAGGCCATTTTATGGTGTTGATGTTGCCATCCGGAAAGATTTTATGAAGAATAATGCAGCTTCGCTTACCCTGCAGGTAAATGATATTTTTCGTACAAAAATTAATAGTACCCATTCCGAATCTATTTTTTTTGAACAGGATGTTTACCGCCGCCGGGATCCTCAAGTATTCCGTTTAAATTTTAACTGGCGCTTTGGTAAACTGGATGTATCACTCTTTAAACGTAAAAATATCAGGAGCGAAATGGAGAGTATCCAGAATGGTGTTCAGGGGAACAACTAAATCAATTTATATGAAACACCAAAAAAAGAAAACTGCGAAAATGCCCAATTGGACAGTGGACACGTTAGAACAACAGCACATAAACTCTATTTCGAAGAGGGCTTCACAATAAGTGCTTTTCATTTTAATAAACAATTATGAAAATATCAGAAATTAAAATCATTGAATGGTTTTTACGTTTATCATTAAGTGCAGGTTTTTTATCCGCAGTTGCAGACCGATTCGGACTATGGAGTAAAGATGTTTCGGCTTGGGGAAATTGGGGTAATTTTATTACCTATACTCAAACAATAAATCCTTTTGTTCCAATAAGTGCAATTCCTTTACTTGCTTATAGTGCGACAATTTTAGAAATAGTCTTTGCTATTTTACTACTAACAAATTTTAAAACTACGTTAGTAGCAAGAGGAGTTGGTTTTTTGCTATTACTATTTGCTTTGGCTATGACAACTTCTAAAAGTATAAAAGGCCCACTTGACTATTCCGTTTTTTGTGCATCAGCAAGTGCATTTGCATTAAGCATACTTGTTAGACCTAAACAAAACCAAGAATAAGGCGGGGAAAAGGCAGCCGTTAACAAAAAAAAATTGTTGCAAGGCGGACGTTGGAGTAACCGGCTTCAAATAGCAGTTCCTGGCTTGGTGTTATAAAAAATTCCTCCTGAGCAATATCTGGCCGTTAAAAAAACCCCGGATCAACCGGGGTTATAATTTTATGCTCTTTGTTTTGCAGGAGCTTTCTTCTTTGCGTTTTTTAACGCTGCGTCAATCACCTTACTCAATTCCTGGTAGTTTACTTTTCCGCTGAAACGTTCACCATTAATAAAAAAGGTAGGTACTTCTTTTACACCACGGTTAATACCTTCTTTCAGGTCGCCCTGAACCTGCCAGCCATAAGTTGAGTTTACCAGGTCATCCAAAAACTTTTTGTTTTGAACACCAGCTTCTTTGCTTAACAATTTCAAACTGGTAGTTCCCAAGTTGCGGCGGTTGGCAAACAAGATATTATGCATTTCCCAAAACTTACCGTCCTGTGCAGTTGCTACCGCAGCTTCACCGGCTTTTAAAGCACGCTGGTGAATTTTGGTCTGAGGAAAGTGACGAAAATTAAAACGCACTCTTCCTTCATACTCTTCTAAAATTTGCTTTACTACTTCGTTTGCCTTAGCGCATGCATCGCTCTCATATTCGCCAAATTCTTCTAATGTTACAGGGGCGTTGATATCGCCTACGAATACATCTCTTGGTTCAATGATTGGCGCCATTTCTTTCTTAAATGCCATATTCTCTATTTAATTTGTAGGCTTCCCATTACTGAATACAGGATGAAAAGCCTGGTTATAATAATCACACTAATTTTCACTTCAAAGCTGCTTCTCTTATAAAACACCTGAGTTATGAAATTGGTTGAAGGTAATATAATTTATATCTTTTAGCCATCCGTTTATACATTTAAATTCCACATCTTATCTACAGCATTGATAATCATTGATAAAAACTTGAAAATGACAGGTTATTTAACTTTGAATTAACCTGGCTTTCACCTATTAATTTTTTATTTTTCCAACAGGGGCTTCATTGCGAAACACCACCACCCCGTCAAATACATCTACCATTACCGGTTTAGTTTTGTCAATGTCCCCAGCCAATATGCGTTTGCTCAACTGGTTGATGATCTCTTTCTGAATCAAACGTTTTAACGGTCTGGCGCCAAACTGGGCATCATAGCCATTTTCTGCAAGGTAATCAACTGCATAATCGCTGAAAATCAACTGAATACCTGATTGAGCCACCAGATTTTTCAACTGATCTAATTGTATACGTATAATACCTTTTATTTCCTTGTGCATTAACGGCTGGAACATGATCACCTCATCAATCCTGTTTAAAAACTCCGGACGAATGGTTTGCCGCAGTAAATTCATTACCTCTGCCTTTGTACTTTCTACCACTTCTTCTTTATTATCCTCGTTGATCTTTTCAAAATTCTCCTGGATGATATGGCTGCCCATATTACTGGTCATAATGATAATGGTATTTTTAAAATTTACCACTCTGCCTTTATTATCAGTCAGCCTTCCATCATCTAACACCTGCAATAATACATTGTACACATCCGGGTGAGCCTTTTCAATTTCATCCAGCAATACTACGCTGTAGGGTTTGCGTCTCACAGCTTCAGTTAATTGTCCACCCTCATCATATCCTATATATCCGGGAGGTGCACCCACCAGCCTGCTGACAGAATGCTTTTCCTGGTACTCACTCATATCAATCCTTGTCATCATCCCATCATCATCAAACAAATAACCGGCCAAAGCTTTTGCCAATTCTGTTTTACCCACACCAGTAGTTCCCAGGAAGATAAAAGAACCGATTGGTTTTTTAGGATCCTGCAAACCTGCCCTGCTTCGCCTGATGGCATCACTTACTGCTTCAATGGCTTCCTCCTGGCCTACCACTCTCTTATGCAGCTCTTCCTCCAGGTGTAATAATTTTTCTCTTTCACTCTGCAGCATTTTCATTACAGGAATGCCGGTGGCCTTGGCAATATTTTCTGCAATATCCTCTGCGTCCACTTCCTCTTTCAGCAAGCGTTTTTCACTTATTTCATCCAGCAACTTTGTTTGTTCTGCTATTATTTGTTCCTGCTCCTTCACTTTGCCATACCGTATCTCCGCCACTTTTCCATAGTCTCCTTCTCTCTCTGCTTTTTCCGCTGCTGCTTTTAAATTTTCAATTTCACTCTTGGCTGACTGCACTTTCTCCACTACTTCTTTTTCCTGCTGCCATTTGGCTTTAAACGTATCTCTTTGAACAGCAAGATTTGAAATATCTGTATTCAATTCTTTTAGTTTTGCTACATCATTTTCTCTTTTGATCGCTTCCCTTTCAATTTCTAACTGGCGTATTTGTCTTTCTAATTTATCCAGTTCTTCAGGCATTGAATTCATCTCTAACCTCAGTTTGGCAGCACTTTCATCGATCAGGTCAATGGCCTTATCGGGTAAAAACCTGTCGGTAATATACCGGTGCGATAATTCTACTGCAGCTATGATCGCTTCATCTTTTATCAGCACATGATGGTAAGTCTCGTACCTGTCTTTTAATCCACGAAGTATGGAAACAGCATCTTCTACGGATGGCTCATCTATCAGTATTTTCTGGAATCTTCTTTCAAGCGCTTTATCTTTTTCAAAAAATTTCTGGTACTCATTTAATGTAGTGGCACCTACTGCTCTTAATTCTCCTCTTGCCAATGCCGGCTTTAAAATGTTGGCTGCATCCATTGCACCATCACCTCCACCAGCACCCACCAATGTATGGATTTCATCTATGAATAAAATGATTTGCCCATCGCTTGAGGCAACTTCTTTTACCACCGATTTTAGTCTTTCTTCAAACTCACCTTTATATTTAGCGCCTGCAATCAGCTGGCCCATATCTAATGCATAGATGATTTTTGATTTTAAATTCTCAGGCACATCTCCATTTACAATACGCATTGCAAGGCCTTCTGCAATAGCTGTTTTACCCACACCTGGTTCACCAACTAATATTGGATTGTTCTTGCTTCTCCTGGATAAGATATGGAGTGTGCGGCGTATTTCTTCATCCCTGCCAATTACTGGATCCAGTTTTCCGTTCCTTGCCATTTCATTCAGGTTCTTTGCATATTTATTCAATGCATTGAATTGCGTTTCCTGTGTTTGGGATGTAATGGTAGAACCTTTCCGAAGGTCCTTAATTGCAGCAATCAAACCCTTCTCCGTAAGGCCTGCGTCTTTTAATAACTTTGAGGTATTATCATTCACCTGCAGCATTGCCAGCAACAGATGCTCTACACTTACAAACTCATCAGCAAAACTTTTTAATGAAGAAGTTGCTTTTAAAATTAGGTTGTTCATATCACGGCTTACCACCTGCGCAGGTTCCCCACTTCCCACTTTGGGTAATTTGCTGATGCTTTCGTCAATTTTGCTTTCAACAAAATTTACGTTCACATTATTCTTTTTCAACAAAAATTCAATTGCTGAATCCTCATCGCTCAGCAATGCTTTTAATAAGTGATCCGTTTCGATACTGGGATTACGGTTATTGAATGCCAGTTGCTGTGACTGGGCAATGGCTTCCTGTGCTTTAATGGTGAAATTATTCAGGTTCATATTTTAGTTTCTTTAGTAATAAAAATTTAAATGATTCTTTTATAAAGATCAATCAAGTTCTTGTTAAAGGCTATCAGGCATGGTTATTTTCAAATAACTTTATCAGTAATTATCAAATTATTGTCCAAATAAAATTGCAGGAAATTATGTCACTCAAAATCAAATCGTTCTGCCGTAAGTTCACAACAGCATTGAGTTTCATGCTAATTTGTCTTGCAGGAAGAAGTCAATATAATTTTAGCGGGGTAGATAGTTTTTTATTCAGTAACCAGAAGGTACTGGGAAATGATATAGCTGCTATGATCTATAAAGATGACAAAATCATTTATCAAAAAGCATTGGGAAAAGAGTTTAGTATAAAGACCAGAGCTCCCATTGCCAGCGCCAGCAAGTGGCTGACAGCAGCACTGGTAATGACTTTTGTGGATGAAGGAAAAATTTCTTTAGATGAAAAAGTAAGCAACTACCTGCCCATATTTGAAACCTATGGCAAGACATACATTACTATCCGGCAATGTTTATCACATACAACCGGCATTGCAGATAATTCAAAGTCCGTGGGCAAAATACTTGATAAAAAAAAGTTTGAATCACTGGAGGAAGAAGTTAACTCATTTGTAAAAAAGGAGATTGCCGCCAACCCGGGTACATCTTTTTTTTACGGTAATATGGGTCCCAATATTGCAGGGCGTGTACTGGAAGTAATAACAAAAAAAAGTTTTGAAAATTTGATGAAGCAGCGAATTTTTATACCGCTCGAAATGAAGAACAGCAGTTTTATTCCTGAAGATAATTCAGTTAATCCATCAGCAGGAGCAGAATCTACTGCTGCCGATTATATCAATTTTCTTTCCATGATACTGAATAAAGGAATGTATAAAGGCAAAAGGATTTTAAGTGAAAAATCTATTGCCGAAATGCAAACTGTGCAAACAAAAAAGACTGTAAAAAAATATGCCCCCAAAGAAGCCGATGGTTATGAATATGGATTAGGAGAATGGATAGAAACACAGGATGGCAATGGAAACAGCATAGTAGTATCCTGTTCCAGCTTATCAGGCACTTTGCCCTACATAGATAAATGTAGAAATTACGCCTGTATCTTCTTCCTTAAAAAACAAAATGAACTGAACAAAGATTTGTCCAAGGAATTGAAAAAGAAAATAGATGCACAGATAGTTGCTGACTGCAAATGATCATTCAAGATTAATATCATTCAACTTTAACCAAAACCAGTTTGCTCCTGTCAGCCTTATTAACCTGGTCATAAAATTTAACCAGCTCATTATATTCAAATGCAGGGATGCGTCCGCTGCTTTGTTCCATCGTTCTGTAATAAATAATTTTATCGTCCACTACTTTTATAGAAGAAGTATATTTTCCAAATTTTGTTTGCAGCGAATTATCTTTCGGTATACTTTCTGGCGTATACCCCTTAGGTATTTTTATTTCAATAGAATCCAGGTCTCTGTATGAATCATCGATCATATAATCATACTTCCTGGCTGTATCAGCTGATGGTCTTTCTGAAGTATTGCCAAATATATTTGGATTAATAAATAAACGTTTGCCCGTAATGATTGCATACTTATTTAATTCAATTTGCAGGTATTCATCTACAGATGGAATAATTCCTCTATGTTCTTTATAATCACTTTTTATCACTTTGTAAGTTGGTAAATTGAACATTTCATTCAAATATTTTTCCCTATCTTCTTTTGATGCATCATACATTAATGAATGAGGAAAATCCTGCTGCATTCCTGAGTAAGTATTTACGATATCTGCGTTAAGATTTCCCTCCTCATCTGCAACCGCTTTCATTATTCTTATCTGTGTATTATCGGCAGCGCAATAAACAGGCGTATGCACAATATGTCCACCTGTTTCATCAATCAAAATTGCTTTTCTGTTACCAGTAAAACTACCCATATAACCCGGTGATTTTGTTTGGCTGGTACATTCCAGCCAAACCGTGTCTTTTCCAAGTGGCACACAGGATATCACGTGATTAGATTGTGAGTAGGGGAAATCTTCAATAAAAGCAGGTGGTGACTGACCGCCATAAATCTCCACATATTTCCCCTGAATTCCTGCTTCCTTCAGGAGTGCAATCATATAATTGGAAAGCGCTTTGCAATCGCCGTATTTTTTTTCTGCAACATAAGATGCTTCAAAAGGCTGCCACCCGCCAATACCAAGTTGAATGCTTATATACCTGGTGTTTTTTTGCAGAAAATCATACAGCACATAAATTTTCTCTCTGTCACCTTTAAGCTTATCTGTAAGTTCATGCACTTTTCTTTTTATTTCATCTGGTAAAACATCCCTTCCTTTTATTAACTGGTACATAAATTTTCCATATCCCTCCCAGGAAGACATATCACCTTTATAACCCTCTACTTCAAATTTAGAAGGTGCAAAAAAAACAGCGGGTGCAGTTTCACTAAAAGGTGGAGAAGCAGGCTCTACTTTTCTTGCCGGGATATTTTTAATTTCCCAGGTATAAATTTTTGTATTTCCTTTTTGCGTAACAACCGGTTCGCCTATAAAATTAAACTGTTTAAATCTTACAGTATAATCATCAGGCGCTATAATGGTAAATTTGCTTGATTGAACAGACATGCCTGTTGTGCTTTGCGGCATCCACCGGGGGAATTGCAGCGTGCCATCATGTTCATCCTCTTCCTCATATTCTACGGTATAAGGATATTCTGCCGAATAAAACTCGTTTATCTTATACCTGGAATCAGATAATAAACTAAAGCCATCGTAAGCGCTATTATCTCTCCAGTCGCTTTTTTTTGAATGCTTTATTTCTTTACCCATCATATTGAACAGCTTTCCTGATACGTAACTGATACTACTGAGCTTGTCATAATATGTGGCATATCTTGCGTAACCATTAGCAGCAGAATTTAATATAGTATATGCATGCTTTTCATACAAACTATACCGGGATGGTGATTTTACAGTTAATACATACTCTTCATTCCGCTTGACTACCTCCGCACCTTTTCGCAAAGAATCTGGTATTAGCAGAGCATTATACTCTTGTGCTTTTACGTTAAAAAAAATACACAATGAAAAAATAAACAGGCTTAGTTTCATAGTTACTTTATTTTTTTAAAAACAATTTGTTCTGACTCTTTTTTTACTATGTAAGTATAAAAATCCCTGAGTGTTTGATAATCCTCGCTTTTAAAATTTGCTTTGTATAAAAAAAGCTTCCTGCGCATTTGAATCATGTTGCCGTCTGTATTTATCAGGTATTCATAAAAACCTTCATATTCATTTAACTTAACAAGAACTGATTTGGGTAACTCCTCTATTTTATACCCAGCTGGTATTTCCATATTTAAAGTATATATTTTTTCAATTTTATAAGGCATTTCCACAGGATAAATTCTTTCAGCTGCAGCAAATGGATTTTTCCTTAGTGCCTCTCCAAATAAAGGATTGAAATAAACAATATCTGAATTTTGAAAAGATTTCAAATTAAAGTCAAATTTTACTGACACAGGGCCTTCCGGTGTTTGAAAAGAATCTACTATAATATCATCAATAAGAAAGTCTTCTAGGTATGCATCTTTCAAACCATTCTGATAGCCATTGATATTGGACCTGGCAATTCTGTTTTTTATATCCAGTGATTCAAAGAAGCCCATTGTATTATGATAGGTTCCTTTCATACCTTGATCTGTATTAGAAACTAATGTATTTACTAAAGATATTTCTTTAATTGAATCAGCTAAAAAATATACTGCCGTGGTATCTTTAGAAATAACACGAGCATGGCCGTTATAGCAGTTTAACGGAAGTTTACCGAAACTTAAAAATGGTTGTGTGGCATCAAGATAATAATCAATGGAATTTATTTTGGCCTGGCAAATTGTATAGTTTAATTTTTCCATTAAAGGATAAGAAGGTTTATTCCGGCCGACATCTGTTGTACTTAAAAGTACAGGCAATGCAGATATATATTTTCTTTGTAACAATGCAACCAGTAATAAATTAATATCCCCGACGGTTCCACTTTTCTTTTTTACTACATTACGTAAAGTCGTTTCTATATACTTGTTAGAATGATCAGTGCATGTATAGTTATTCTGAACATAATAATAAATTCTTCTGGCGGTTTGCAGCTGATTTTCACCATCTTTCACAACCGTTTGTAATATTTCATCAAGCCAGTAATTATCTTCGGTGAGCGGCAATCCAAAATCTTCCCGTTTCATTAAATCATCAGTTAATTTCATCCAGTTGTTGGCAACATCATGATAATTTTCCCCATCATAGGTTTTATACAATTGAAAACTGATTTTATCAATATAATTTGACGGTGATGAAATGTAATTCTCAACATTGAAAGCAAGTACCTCTTTCATTACCCAGCGATGAATAATAGTAGGTGTGGAAACTGTAAGTTTTTCTTCCTGGCCCTGTATCAAGCTTCCTGTTTCCCTATTTCGACGTATTGAATAACTTTGAAACGCTTCTGATCCGGTATTAATAAAAAAAGCATGGTCGCCCTGGAAGAAAGACATATAACTTAATAAGCTGGGTATAGTTACATTGTATTCACTCCACAGTGTTGGGCAAACATTACTTTGAAATTCCCAGGCAGGCAGATTAAATTCAAAATCAGATTTAACAGTGTATGAGTATTCAATTATTGAACCTTCTTTTACCGCAGGTAAAATAAATTTTTTATAAGAGTAATTCTTGTCAATTTTTTCATCAAAAATATCGTTTGAATTCAGTTTTTTTTCTATTACTTTACCATCTTCTACATTGTAAGTTACGGCTGTAAGATGTTCTACTTTGTCCTGGCTGTCATTATTTCGGTAAAGCAGTATTTGCAGCGTGGCAAGATTAAATGCCCTTTTATCCAGTATTTTTATTCTCTTTTGTTTTTTAAAAACATAAGTAAACCACCCTTTGGCATTTCCTGTAAATTTGGTGTCCCCATAATCAGCAATAATTACAGCACTTGCATCAGCACTAACCAACGGGGAATTGATGGTAAAATCACTTAGAGAAAGCTGGCCAAAATTGATTGGAAGCTTATTTTGGGAGTAAGACTTAAATACACAAAACAAAAGCACTGCAAGTAGTAAAAAAAATTTCTTGAAGATTGTTTTCATATTATTTAATTGATACGCTTATTTTATTTTCTTAAAAACAATTTGCTCCGCCTCCTTACTCACTACAAAACCAAAAAAATCCCTGAGTGTCTGGTAATCTTCATTGGTGTAATTGGCTTTTTTCAGGGTCAATCTGCGTCGCATCTGTATATTGGTTTCTGTAGCAGATATTAAGTATTCAAACATTCCTTCATTTTCATTCAGCATTACCCTGGCAGATTTGGGCATTTCCTCTACTTTATATCCCTTAGGAATATCCATATTCAAGGTATAAACATCATCAACTCTATAAGGCATCTCAACGGGATAAAAACGCTCTGCTACTGTAAAGGGGTTTTTCTTTTTAGACTCCCCCAGCATGGGATTAAAATATACAATCTCACCATCGTCAAAAGCTTTTAATTTCATGTCGTATTTTAACGCTACAGGCTCATCTAACAATTTAAGGGAGTCAACAGCAATATTACTCAGTTCTATCTCTTCCGGGTAAGATTCCCTTAATGTTTTTCTATACTCATCCATATTGGATTTGGCTAATTTATTACGGACATCCAGCGAATGATAATAGCCCAGCTTATTAGTAAGGCTGCCTTCCACGCCGCCCTTGTCATTGTTCTCAATAAAAACCATTGTATTACTTGTTTCATTTAAAGAATCTGCGCTAAGGTAAACAGGGATAGCCTCTACACCAATCATCCTCGAATGACCATTATAGACTTCTAAAGGTAATTTGGTAAAAGCAAGACGTGGTCTAGTAGCATCTAAGTAAAAAATATCATTGTCAATATTTACCTGGGCAATTACATAATTGTATCTGCCCATCAAAGGATAAAATTCATGCGTAAAGCCATGGTGTCTTGTGCTTAGTATTACAGGATTCACATTAATTTTTTGATTTCGGAGCATTGCGATCAACAACAGGTTGATATCTGCAACAGAACCGTTTTTATTTTTAACCACATCTTTTAACCCAGTGCTCATATAATACCATTCGTTACCGTTGCAGATATAATTATCTCTTATATATTCATAAATTTTTTTTGCCTTGTCCTTTGCTGTGGTGGTGGCTTTTACAATACTGATTACCTCATCATCCATCCAGTTATTTGCCCTGTTGATGGGTACACCAAATTCATTATCCTCAGTTAATTCCTGACTTACTTTTTGCCAGGTTTCTAAATAATTATGAGGAAGCTGATTTGGAAATGCCACCTGGTTTAGTTGAAATTCAATTTTAGCAATCGAGTTACGAAGCGTAGTGGTAAAAGGTTCTTCCTTTAACGCTGGAACATTTCGCATTACCCAGGTATGATATTCAATGGTGCCATCTACTTTAAAAGTATTTAAACCCGAACTAACTCCAGGATGCCCCAACCCACCACCTTCTCTTTCCACACGTTCCGTAAAAGAAAATGATACGGTGGAATTATCTGTTTTATTAATAAAAAAAGGTTGATACCCCTGTGATAAAATAACGTATTTGTAAAACTCCGGAATGCCTGCTTCATACTGGCTCCACAATACAGGATATTCTTCCTGGAAAGTCCATGACTGAAGATTAAAAAAGAAATCTGATTTTACCTGGTAAGAATATTCAATGATGCTTCCTTCTTTCAGCGATGGGAATGTAAACTTTTTGTATATCCAGTTTTTACTGTGCTGTTCTGTAAACACAGCAGATCTTTCAACCCTGGTTGATACTACTTTTCCATTTTCAATGTTGTAAGTATAGGCATCCAGATCATCCAGCCTTTCTGCTTTACCATTGGTACCTGCATATAATGGTATGGTAATAGTAGCGGCATCAAAACCATTTTTATTAATGATCTTTATTCTTTTTCTTTCTTTAAAAGTTAAGGAGAAAGTAAGGTCATTGGTATTAGCAATAAAATCTGATTTACCGAGCGCTGCTACCACTACTGCATTGGTATTAGAATCAATCAATGCAGATGTTACATTAAAATCTTCCGGGTTTACCTTACCAAATTTTATTGGTAATTTGTCCTGTGCTAAAAGCGTGCTGTGGCAAAATAATAAACAGATGCATACGGGCAAGTACTTTGCTGGATATTTCATAATGGGCAAAAGGGTTTTTGGTTTTAGAGTACGCTAATGTAACACTAATAATAATTCAAAAAAAAATAATAGTTTTTGACACCGGAAGTAATTACACATATCATTCAGCAGGCGGCAGTTGATCTTGGCTTTGACTATTGCGGTATTGCCAAAGCGGAATTATTAAACGAAGATGCCCG
>JAYVLZ010000087.1:0-19178 GCA_043759175.1 Chitinophagaceae bacterium
CAGAAATATCCTGAACAGGGATTGCCCCCCAATATCAGGAACGGCCTTACAAAGGATATTTTACAGGATCAGGTGGTTACTGCACATCCCTTTGCCAGTTTAACAATACCACCATTGGCTGAGGCACTTGGCATACCGCATAGTAGCCCGGAAATTGTATATGTAGCAAATGATACTGCACTCGGAGAATTTCGTAATGAGTTTGCCAATGCAGTTTACTTGCTGGAAGAGAGGGAACCTACCGGTGATACCGATAATTCAGAAAAAGTTCAGGAAGCTCAGCAAAATAACCATGATGTAAAAGTGGAACAGCAAATTGTTTTAAAAGCAAGATTGCTGGATATAATACTGGGCGATTGGGACCGGCATGAAGATCAGTGGAGATGGAAAAAACAGAAAGAAAAGAGTAACACTTTTTATACACCAGTGCCCCGGGACAGGGATATGGTATACTACAATACTTCAGGTATTTTTCCATGGATCGTTTCTCATCAATGGTTAAAGTCCAAGTTCCAGGGCTTCCATGAAAGCATCAGGGATATTAACGGATTTAATGTGAACGCCCGTTATTTTGACCGTTATTTTTTAAATGAACCTGATGAAGCAGCCTGGAAGGAAGCCATATCATTTGTACAGCAAACACTTTCAGACAGTTTGATCATTGCTGCCATTCACCGGCTTCCGGATACGATCTTTTCTCTTACCGGGCCGCTGCTGGTCCATACGCTTATTGCAAGGAGAAACAACATAGCGGAATACGCAATGAGTTATTACCGGTTTATTTCAACAACAGTTGAAATTCCTGCTTCTGATAAACGGGAATATTTTTTTATTAGCAGTGATACCAATAAAAGGGTAATGGTTACAGTGAGTAAACTTAAAAATGATGGAAACATCAGCAGTACAATTTACCACCGCAGTTTTGAACCATCTGTTACCAAGGAAATACGGCTATATGGCATGGCTGGAAATGATGTATTTACTATGGACAGCAGTTTTAACTCTTCCATCAGGATAAGAATGATTGGTGGTTCCGGCGAAGACAGTTTTTTTATACATCCGGCGGCAAAGGGCAAACAGGATATCTATCTGTACGACAGAAAAGATGAACCCAATTATCTGCCGGAAAATTCTTTCGCTAAACTTCGGTTGTCAAAAGACAGTATGGTAAATCAATTTGATAAGAGATCTTTTATTTATGATCGCTTTGCCCCAGGGATACTGGCTAATTACAGTCTTGATGAAGGTATTATTCTGAGGGCGGGATTCTTTGACGAGAAGCAGGGCTTTAGAAAACATCCGTATGCTTTTCGTCATGAATTATTGATGAACTATTCATTCTCGAGGAAAACATTTTTATTTACCTATAATGCCATCTTTAAAAAACTGATCCGTAACAGCGACCTGGTGGTGGATTTGTATTCAAGGGGGCCGCAGAATCTCAGTAATTTCTTTGGCATTGGGAATGAGACGGTTTTTATTAACAACGAAGAACAGGAGATCAGTTATTACCGCTCCCGCTATGACTATGTAAATGCATCTGTGCAATTGCATCATCCGTTTGCACGGCACTGGCAAGTCAGCGGAGGTATGGCTATGCAGTATTACACCAGCAATTCATCAAATAATAACGGGCGTTTCTTTGATGTTTATAATAAGCAGTTCCCGGATGCAGATTTGTATAAAAGTAAAATTTATGCCGGATTGGTTACCGGTATTACACTGGATACCCGTGACAATACACAGTTTCCAACGAAGGGTATTTACTGGAATACAAACATTAAAGCCATGCAGCAATTGAATGGCAGTCATGTTACCCATGGTCAGTTGTTATCTGAGATCAACTTTTATACAGCACCCTATAATAATAACTTTGTGATAGCCAACCGTACCGGCGTTGGTGTTATGACCGGGAAACCCTCTTTTTTTCAATTGCTGTATCTTGGGGGTGCACAAACAATGAGGGGTTTTCATACCAACCGTTTTGCAGGTAAAACGGCTTTATATAACAATACAGAGTTGAGGTTTAAATTATTTGATTTCAATTCTTACCTGTTGCCGGGTACTGTGGGCATGATCGCTTTTAATGATATTGGCCGGGTTTGGGTGCCGGGAGAATCTTCCGCTCAATGGCACGACAGTTATGGAACCGGTTTGTATATTGTGCCTGCACAATTAATATTGATTCAATTTGTAATTGGGTTTTCCAGGGAGGGAAGCCTGCCCTATATTTCAATTGGCTATCGTTTTTAATCTTGTATGCCAGCTGTTAGAAGGATTGTTTTAAAGACTGCGACATTCACTGTTTTATAAAAATAAAATAAAATAAGGAAAATGATAAACTATCATGAATTATCAAAAAAAGCACAGGAATATATCGATGATTTTTTTGAAAACCGGATAAATAATACACTGCCGTATCACAATAAGTTACATACTGAAAATGTAGTGACTGCTGTGAGAAGGATCGCCAGTCAATACCAGTTAAATGACCACGATTTTTTTGTAGTTACTACAGCCGCATGGTTTCATGATATGGGTTATTATGTAGAAGACGGCACCGAACATGAAACAAAAGGTGCCGCTATGGCAGCCGGTTTTTTACAGGAATCTGACGTTGATGAAATCACTATTAACGAAGTAAAGCAATGTATCATTGCCACACAAATACCGCAAAGACCTGTTACGCTTAACGAACAAATTGTTTGTGATGCCGACCTTTTTCATTTGGGAACAGATGATTTTATCGAAATTGACAAATTGATGAGAAAGGAGAGGGAATTGAAAACAAACAGTGAGATCAGTAAAAAAGAATGGAGGAAAGTTTCCATTAAATTTTTAGAATCTCACTATTACCATACAGATTTTTGCCAGCAGCTACTCAATACAAAAAAACAGGAAAACCTCCAAAGGTTATTAAGAAAACAAAATGAAAAAAAACTGGAACCTGCAAATCAACCGGTACCTTTTATAAATGAAACGGGCGCAGCGTCAGCAATTCCTGTCAAAGAAAGAAAAGTTGAAAAGCCGGTAAGAGGAATTGAAACCATGTTCAGGGTGGCTTCCACCAATCACCAGCGTTTGAGTGATTTGGCAGACAGTAAGGCGCATATCATGATCTCAGTTAATTCAATCATTATTTCTGTTGTGATAGGATTGGTGGTACGCAAACTGGAAACAAGTCAAAACCTGATAATACCCACCCTCATCCTGCTGGTGGGGAGTGTGGTGGCTGTTATTTTTTCCGTGCTGGCCACCAGGCCAAAAATACCAAACGGTTTATTCAGCCCGGAACAATTGAACAACCGCTCTGTAAACCTTTTATTCTTTGGAAATTTTTATAAGATGGATTTTGATCATTATTACGAAGGCATGAAACAGGTGATGAATGATAGTGAATTCCTGTATGCAAGTCTTATCAGAGACATACACTCACAGGGTGTGGTACTGGGGCATAAGTATAAGTTATTGCGTATTTCTTATACCATTTTTATGTTTACCCTGATTATGTCTGTGCTGGCTTTTGCTGTGTCCACCATTTTTTTTGAATAATGGAGCTGATGAATAAACAATTTTTAAACGGGATCTAAACTGGTTGTTTTCCTGGGTTGCATGCAACGGTGTGAATGGACGATCCTGAAGTTTTTTTATCTCAACAAATAAAAGCATCTTAATGAAAGGGTTGAAAAAAATAGTATTGATCATTATCTTTTTCGCAGCACAGAAATCAATTGCTCAGAATATTGATATTGATATTTTAAAAGGAATTAACCCCCGGAACCCAGATGCTTTTGTGTGGAAGGCTTCCAGTGGTTCTATTGATTGGGTTGCAGGTACCATCACTTTTGGTACACTGGCGTATGGATTTATTCAAAAAGATAAATCCACACAGCACAATGGGTATGAACTGCTGATAACGTCAGCTACTAATATCGCGGTTACAGAAATTTTCAAAAGAGTTTTTAACCGTACCCGTCCGGCAGATAAATATCCCGGTGAAGTATTTGTGAATACGCCTTCCACCGGTAAGTCATTTCCTTCGGGCCACACTTCCACGGCTTTTTCAGTAGCAACCACACTCACATTGCAATACAAAAAGTGGTATGTATCGGTGCCTGCTTACCTGTGGGCCGGATGCGTTGGCTATTCCAGGATGTACCTGGGTAAGCATTATCCTACGGATGTGCTGGCAGGGGCCCTGGTTGGGGCAGGAAGCAGCTATCTCGGTCATATTATTAGTAACAGGCTTTTCAGAAATAAAAAAACATCCAAACGATATGAAAAGGAATTTGCAAATTATCGGATTCCTGGCAGCATGTGTACAATACTTATTTGCCCAGGACAGTATCCAATACCGGGTAATACTTATTGGTGATGCAGGAGAGATCAATACATCACAGAAGGCAATACTTTCTGATATCATCAACCGGTCGTTACCTGGCAAAACATTGGCTTTATTCCTGGGCGACAATGTATATCCCAAAGGCATAGAAACTGAAGTGATAAAAAAACAGACTTCTCAATCAATTTTACGTTCCCAATTTGAAGGCTTGCGAAAGAATGGAATACCAGTTTATTTTGTTCCGGGTAATCATGATTGGGATAAGAGCGGCCCAGATGGGTATAAAAAGATGATGGCGGCGAATGATTTTATAGCATCACAGCAGGATTCATTATTAAAGTTGATACCAGCGGATGCCTGCCCCGGGCCCTATGAACTAACGGTTACAGGCAACCTGGTAATTGTAGCGATGGATTCAGAATGGTGGTTGTATCCTTTCAATAATCATACAGACCGGTCTGACTGTATTTGTAAAACAAAAAGAGATGTATTAGGCCGGCTGGAAGATATTTTGCTTCGAAATAAGGATAAGTTAATTCTCTTTGCCACACACCATCCGTTTAAAACATATGGACCACATGGAGGATATTACACTTTGAAAGATCATGTTTTCCCGTTTACTAATTTAAACAAACAGTTATACATTCCACTTCCGGTTATTGGTTCGCTATATCCTTTGCTTCGTAAAATATTTCCTCCTGCTGAAGATATTGGCAATGTATTAAACAGGGATATGCAGCAAACGATTACCGCAATTTTAAAAAAACATCTTAATATAATACAGGTGTCAGGTCATGAACACACCCTGCAGCTGATACGGGGCCAGGTACTGCAGGTTGTAAGTGGAGCAGGCAGCAAATTTACACCAGTGAGAAAAGGTAAAGGAAGTATTTACGCCGCTGCCACCTGTGGATATGTGCAGGCAGACATTTTAAAAGATAACAGTATCCGGCTCACTTATTTTACGTACTCAAAAGAGGGCAGCCACCAAGGTTTTGTTTATACAAAACTTTATACTATTTGCCCTGTGGCTGATACATTTACTGCCGAAGCAATTACTACAGACAGTATCCGGCTTCCACTAAAAAAAGAGTACAATAACGTAAGTAAAATTCATCGCAGTTTATTTGGCGAAAACTATCGTAAGGTATGGGCGGCTGAAACGAAATTGCCGGTATTAAGACTATCAGCAGTAGGGTTGGAACCAGGAGAACTTGGGGGTGGAATGCAAACCCATTCCTTACGGTTAACAGATAGCCTGGAAAAGGAATGGGTGCTGCGGAGTATTGATAAATTCCCTGATGCCCTGTTGCCACAGGCGCTCAACCAGACTTTGGCATCAAAACTTTTACAGGACAATGTATCAGCCAATTTCCCTTTTGCTCCATTAGTGGTTCCTGTTATTGCCGATGCATTGGGAGTGGCGCACAGTAACCCATCTGTCGTTTACATTTCACCAGATAAGCAATTGGGAATTTACAGCAGGGATTTTGCTAATACTGTTGCATTACTGGAAGAAAGAGAGCCACTTGGTAAATCTATCTCCACTTTAAAAATGCAGGAAAAACTTAAAGAGGATAATGACAATTCAGTTGATCAGCGGTCTTTTTTAATGGCAAGAATACAGGATATTTTTTTAGGAGACTGGGACAGGCATGGCGACCAGTGGCGCTGGATAGATGATCAAAAAGGTAAAGAGAAATTATACAGGGCGGTACCGAGGGACAGGGACCAGGTTTTTTATGTAAACAAAGGACTGTTTCCAAAGATATTATCCCTTCCATGGATCATGCCCAAATTCCAGGGATTTGGTGCCGGCATCAGGAATGTAAATACGTTTTCTTTTAATGCAAGACTGCTGGATGGAATTTATTCCAATGCCCTTTCTTATGATGACTGGATGAGTGCGGCACAGTATGCTGTAAATGCCCTTAATGATTCGGTAATAGAAAATGCTTTACAAAAAATGCCCTCCAATATTTACCAGGCTAACCGCAACCGTTTGTTTGATCAGTTGCAAAAAAGACGACAGGATTTACTGAGAGTGTTACCCATCTACTACAGGTTTTTGAATAAAACAATTGATGTTATTACTTCAGATAAAAATGAGCTGGTAATTATTAATGATACTGCGGGTGGAAAACTAACTGTTCAAATATTTAAAATCACCAATGAAAATATAGCAGGAAAATTGCTGTATCACAGAATACTGGACCCTGCTGTTACAAAAGAATTGCGTTTATTCATTAACGGTGGTGAGGATAATGTAATTATCAGTAATAATCATTCAGCCATTAAAATAAGAATTATTGGTGATGGCGTTTCAGCAAAAAAATACCAGTTCAGCGGAGGTGCTAAATATCTGCGGAAGGTGCATGTATATGAAGGCAGTTCAAATGCTGTTTTTAAAGGGAAATACAACCCTGTTCACCAGCATCTTTCAAACGATGCAGATAATACTGCCCTTCAATTAACCGACCGGTATAACAAGACCATTCCCTTGTTCTCTTCCGGATATAATGCTGATGATGGTTTGCTGTTGGGTGCAGGCGTAAAATGGATAAGACAGGGCTTTCGCAAACTGCCTTACGCAAGTGTTCAGCAGTTTTTTGTTGCTCATGCTTTTGCTAATAATGCATACCGGGTAAATTATAAGGGGGAATGGTTGCATGTATTGCATCATACAGACATTACTTTGCAGGCGAATGCTTTTGCGCCGGATAATGCCCAAAACTTTTTCGGAAGGGGTAATGAATCTGTATTTGATAAAACAGGCGACTATAAAAAATACTACAAAGCAAGGTTCGATCAATTTACCATTAACCCTGCTTTCAGGTGGCGGTCAGCAAAAAGCAACAGCTTTTCAATAGGGCCTTCGTTTCAATATTATCAGTATGATCCGGCTGATAATACAGGCCGCTTTATTACCAATAGTTCTTTACTGCATACGTATGACAGCACAACGCTTGCAAATGATAAGGCACACTTAGGATTAATGGCAGATTATACACATGATAGCCGTAACAGTGAGCTATTGCCTGCATATGGAGCTTATATAAACCTTCAGATGCAGGGCTTTACAGGCCTTAATAAGTATTCAAAATCCTACCTCCAATTGGTTGGACAGATTATATTTTATAAAAGTATAGACCGTAAATCTAATTTCATTTTTACCAACCGCACAGGAGGCGGATATACTGCTGGCAATACCACTTTTTATCAATCTTTGTTCCTTGGTGGTCATGCTAACTTACAGGGCTATCGCCAGTTTCGTTTTGCAGGTGAACACATGTTATATAACAACATGGAAATAAGAATCAAACTAACCAATCTTGCATCCTACATTTTGCCCGGTCAATTGGGAATGGTGGGATTTTATGATATTGGAAAAGTATGGCAGAACGGATACAATAATTCTACATGGCACCAGGGGGCAGGAGGTGGTTTTTATTTTGCACCCGCTGGTTTATTTGTCTTTCAGTTAGTGGCAGCAAGGTCTGATGAGGGATGGTATCCCTATTTTACAGCAGGCTTCCGGTTTTGATAAAATACATCTGATGCAGGAACAGCAGATTTTATCAGACGATCTTGAATTGCCTGACCTGGAGGATCTGCAGGGTGTTTCCGGATTAAAAGCATTGAGGGTAGGTGTAAATTTAAACGCTGAATAAATTGAGGCTGTCTCAAAAGAGTATTTATAGGAATTGCCACGCAGAGGAGCAGGGTATGCAGAGGTTGACAAGCAATACTTTTATTCTCTGCCATCTCTTTGGCTCAGCATGCAAAAAATTCTTTTGAGACAGCCTATCATTTTTTACCAGTAGCCCCTACAGGAATCGAACCTGTACCTTCAGAATCGGAATCTGAAATTCTATCCATTAAACTAAAGGGCCATTATATTTTTTACTTGCCAAAGTTCACAATATTACTGCCGAAAATTTTAACGGCAATGGCTATCAATATCACACCGAAAAATTTTCTTATTACCACCATGCCATTTGGACCAAGAAATAATTCTATCCATCTTAATGATTTTAATACCACATAGATTACCACGCAATTAATCAGTATTCCAATCAAAATATTTACATCTGCATAGTTGGCTTTTAAACTCATGATGGTGGTGAGTGTACCACTACCGGCTATCAATGGAAATGCAATCGGCACCACACTGCCACTTTTGGGATTATTGTCTGCTTTAAAAAATTCATGTCCCAATACCATTTCCAGTCCTAAAATAAAGATCACAATACTACCAGCCACGGCAAATGATTTTATATCCAGCCCCAGCAAACCCAGGAATTGTTTTCCTAAAAATAAAAACAGGATCATTAATCCTCCTGAAGCCAGTGTAGCCTGAGTAGAACGGATAACCCCTCCCATTTTTTCCCTGAGCGATGCAAGGATTGGTACAGAGCCAATCATGTCAATTACTGCAAACAAAGTAAATGTTACGGTAATGATTTCCTGCAATGCCAGTTCCTTAAAATCCATCTGTCAAAATTTGTGCAAATATATCGTTTCGGCAGGCGATTGTATCACAAATAAGAAGGTTTATGTGTTTCTTTTTCATTAGGAATATTTGATAGCACCTGATGTTGAAACCCATTTTCATTGTTTGTTATTTTTACAACACAGCCATAGTGAAGGGAAAATAACTTGAATGAATCTGCTAAAGGCGTATTGGTAATGTAACACAGCATGCTCCTGATAACACCACCATGTGCCACGATTACTGACGGCCTTGGCTCCTGGTGAATCTGATTAAATAACCTGCTTACTCTTTCAAACAGGTCCGTATAACTTTCACCACCGGGAATTCTTGCATGGATCAAATTGTCCATCCATGCTGCTGTTTCTTCTTTGGGAATATCATCCCAGTTTTTCATTTCCCAACTGCCGCAATTGATCTCCATTAAATGATCATGCAATTGTACATCATGACCAGGAAATAAATAGCTGGCCAGTTTGCTGCATCGCTGCAGGGGGCTTGAATAAAGGGATGCAATCCTTTCTGGCAGATGCTGCTGAATGGTGGCAGCTTCACTTACAAAAGATTCAGTTACATCTAAATCGCTTTGGCCGTAGCAGATTCCTTTTTCAACTGCCGGAGTAGTATGCCTTACTAAATATATTTCCATGTTAATAATGCTGACTGATAAAAGTAAATTTATTTCAGCTTTTATACATCAACACTCAACAACTGGGTGCATTTCAATTGTCGCACTTCCATAAAAGGTTGCCAACCTTTTTAAAGCATTTTTATTTGAAAGGAACTTAATAAAAGCTGGCAACCCCTGCGACAATTGAAATGTACCCCAACAACCTTTATGGTTTATTAATAAGAAAAATTACCTGTTGATATAAAATATTTTTTGCTCCACAAAAAGTGAATATCGTTGTTTTAATTGCAACAGGCAGTTATTGCAAAGGCAGTCATTGTATGTTGATTTGATGAATGCTTCTTCTGCAACAGAAATTTCAATGCCATAGCACTGGCATTTTAGTATGTCCCCCACTTTGCATTCAAATGGAGTATTGCAACGGGGGCATTTTTTTTCTTCATGCTTGCACATGGGCAGCAATTTTTTTTATGATGAAAAATGAAAAAAGTACAAGAGAGTCCACGATATCATCGGGATTAACACCGGACGGGCAGGGATGTTGAACATTGCTGCAAAGGCCGGTTACACAAAAAAACTACAGCATATTTTAACTGAAGCAATGTATATCCTGACTTGATTTTTTGTGATGACATAAATATAATGAGTTTAAAAATTGATAATTGCGCCAGTCATAAAATTAAATTGACGGCTGTTATAACCATATACATCAAAGTATTGCCGGTTGGTTACATTGCGGAAATCAGCAAATAATTTCACTGTATGATGTGCCTGGTAAGAAATATATGCATCCAGTGTATAATATGCATCCAGCTCTTTTTTTTCTGTTTCAAATGTATTGTTGTTAAAAAAAAGATCCTGTCTTTTATCTACCCACTTTACACCGGCACTGACAAATAATTTCTTGTTTGCCTTGTATCCAGCTGTAGCATTCAGCATGTTTTTGGGACGGCGGTACAGGTTGTAAAAACTGGTGTCTTTGCCTGCACCCGTAAGGGTTTCAATTTTACCATCAACAAAAGAATAGTTAGCAGTGATGTTCCATTTTTCTGAAGGATGCCAGCTGGCCTCCAGCTCAAATCCATGATCTTTTTGTTTGTCTGCATTTTCATATATGGCATAGGGTGGAGCAAACAAAGATTTAAATATGATCACATCTTTTATGGTTCTGTTGAAGTAAGTAAGACGGATGTTCGCTGTATTTTTTTTATCAAAAAATTGTACACCGGTTTCATAAGAATTTGATCTTTCCGGTTTTAAATTCCGGTTTCCATATTCAGAGGCTAAGTTGTATAAAGCAGGTGCCCTGAACCCAGTAGCAATGTTTGCAAATAATTTTACCTGGCTGTTAATGAGGTAAGAAGGATTGACTGAATAAGTAACTGCAGAACCAAATGCTGAATGATGTGTGTAGCGGCTTCCCAATTCAGCATTAAAACCTCCAATATTTTTTACTAACAAAGAAGCATAGCCGCTAACCTGAGAGGCTTTTAAACTGTCTTCTCCAAGATTGCCGTAAGTAGATTCAATATTGGCTTTTTGATTCCGCAGATCAGCACCAATTAACAGACCAATATGTTCCTGCAGATTAAGGTTAGTATAAGCATCTGCAAAAATTGATTTGCCTTTGTAAACGCCATTAAAGGGATCATAATCATTTGGATCTTCCGGCACATTTCTTTCATCATTTAAATTGCGTTTAGTATTATTTAAATTCAGGTTTGTTGTAAGCGTTCCGTTGTTGAATTGATAAACAGAAGCAAGCCCCACCAGCAGATTTTTATTTTTGATGGTATTGTTTTTATCATCTGTAAAAGCGCCATCATCAATGTCTGCTTTGTATTTATCATATTGCCCAAATAAACGAAGCTGCCAGTTTTTTGTAGCTTTTGCAGTGATATTTAATCCCACTGCATCCTGATTAAATCCATCTTTATCAAAGTTATTATTGTCATTTACATCCTGTGCAGAAGAAAAACCATCCGTTTTAAATTTTGAATATTGAAGGTTATAAGTAAATACATCCGTACTACCTGATACTCCTGCACTGCTTTTAAAAGTTCCATAAGTACCTCCGGCTAAAACGGCATTGACGCCTGCAATTTTTTTGCTGCTTTGTTTTTTAGTGATGATATTAATAACGCCTGCCACTGCATCCGAACCATATAAAACTGATTGTGCCCCTTTTAAAATTTCCACCCTTTCAATTTGATCAACATTAAAATGATTGATATCAAATTCACTTGTAATGCCGGAGGCATCGTTGGCCGGTACACCATCTACCAGGATGAGGGTGTTAGCAGCGCCAGCCCCACGCATGTACAGCAACTGGTTGGTGCCGGTTGGATTTTGTGATCCATTAACAATGATGCCGGCCTGCTCATTTAGTACCTGCGCCAGGGAGCGGCCGGTATTTTTTTCTAACTGGCTGCGGTTGATCACCGTTAATACCTTTCCGGTACTGCTTTGTTTTTGTGGATATTTGTTAGCAGTGATCACCACTTCATCCATGTTTTTAGTGCTGTCTTCTGAAATAACCGGGACAAGTTTTTGTGCCTGCAACTGACCGCTGAAAATAACAGCAGCCACCATAAAAATCTTCTTTTTCATTTTTTGAAAAATGTTTTTTGTGTGACTGCTTCCGTTTGAAAAAAGTGTTTGGTGAAGACACCAACCACGGCGTAAGAAAATAAAAGAATGCCTGCATCCTTGAATCTTCATGCCCTTCACCCGAAAGCTTTGAATGATTGTTAACCGAACCTGGCAGGTCTTCTGGCTTACTCCCTGTTTGTTGCCTTCCCGTCAATTATTAAAACAGTGGCTTGAAGAACAAACAGTTTACAGAGTTTACAGCTACGGGGATAGCGCCGGACTTTAACCGGCTTCCCTTTTAATCCTGATTGTTACACCAGGAACCAAATCTGCTGCAAATGTGCAGCATTCATTTTCAAATGCCAAATATTTCAATGCACAGTAGTTGTGGAAAAAGAGAGTGGTTCTTATTTTTATTTGCCCGGTTATTCTTTTCTTCCCTGCTTTCTGTATCTTTTCGGTATGCAATCAAAATCAAAACTGAACCTTTTTTCTTTCACCATGATAGTGGTAGGTCTTGTAATTGGTATGGGTATTTTTCGTACGGCTGCTACCAGTGCCAAAGACGCCATTAACCCTTCTGTTTATTTCAGTGCATGGATCATTGGTGGACTGGTTGCATTATGCGGAGCATTAACCTATGCAGAGATCGGCAGCCGCTATCCGGTTACCGGTGGTTATTATAAAGTGTTTGCAAAAGCTTATCACCCCAGCATTGCATTTGCAGTTAACTGTTTGATACTGGTGAGCAATGCAGCAAGCCTGAGCGGTGTGGCATTGATTGGAAGTGGTTATTTATTAAAATTATTTCCTGGAAACTTTACAGATATTGACAAAGCACTGGTAAGTACAGGAGCCATCATTATTTTTTATATCATTAATTTACGGGGATTGAAAATGAGTTCAATGGCTCAGAATATTTTAATGATCATTAAGATCAGTATGATCGTAGTGTTGATTGCTGCATTGTTTTTTCCTGAAAAATATGCAACTGAAAATGTTTCATTAGCACATCAGCAAATTAGCATATCAGCAAATTATTCTGACTGGATAAAGAGCCTGGGCATTAGTCTTATCGGAGTTTCGTTTACCTACGGAGGTTACCAGCAAACCATTAATTTCGGTAACGAAGTGGATAAGCCTGCCAAGACCATTCCAAAAGGAATTTTTATTGGGATCGCTATTATTATTTTATTATACCTGTTAGTAAACCTGAGTTATTATAATTTGGTTGGCTTTAATCAAATGAAAGGAGAACGGGAAATTGCTTATGTGGTGATGGATAAAATATTTGGTAAAACAGGTGCTACTGTTTTTTCTGCTTTTTTATTTTTAGGTGTGCTGGCTTATGTAAATGGATTGCTGATGAGCAACCCAAGAGTAATGTATGCAATGGGTGATGATGGAGGCTTACCAAAAATATTTGCCAAACAAAGTGAGAAGACTGGCGTACTTACTTTTTCGTTAACTGTATTTGCTGCGCTGTGTATTATCATTTTATTTTTCTCACAGCAGTTTGAGAAAATATTGGCCTTCACTATTTTTTTGGATTGCTTCGGAATGATATTGAGCAGCGCCACTATTTTCTGGTTCAGAAAAAAAACAAAACACCTGGATGGTACCGGTATTTACAAAATGAAATTGTTTCCATTGCAGACGATTATTTTTATGGCCGCTTATACTTTTGTTGGTATCAGTATTGCGTTAGATTATAAACAAAATAATTATGCAGCATTGGTTGGGTTGGCTGTGTTGACGGCCTTTGTCCTGATTTATTTTATTTTTCATAAAAAACAAACGGTCGCAGAAAATGCTGAATAAATTACGTACAGTGATATACCATGTTGCAGATTTGCAAAAAGCCAAAGAATGGTATGTTCAGTTAACCGGAGTGCAACCTTATTTTGATGAACCTTTTTACGTGGGATTTGATATCAATGGTTGCGAATTAGGACTTGATCCGGATGGTACAAAATTTACAGAGGGAAATAATACACTAACTTATTGGAGTGTGGATGATATCAATGCTGCTGTTGAGAAAGCAGTTTCAATCGGGGCTGCAATTGTTTCCCCGGTTACTAATGTTGGAGGAACTATAGAAGTGGCAACTATCAAAGATATTTTTGGGAATTATATTGGGTTTATCAGCGAAGCATAATCACATTCAGTGGGGATAATTGCTTAACAGGCAGTAATTAAAAAACAGTTTCAAAACCGGCAAATATTTTTAAATTTGAAAAGATAGAAGGAGGCTTCTAAAAGGACAAAATAAATTATGACACAAAACATAGTTGAATATAAAGAGTTTATTGGTTCAGTTAACTATAGTGATGCAGATGAATGTTTTTTTGGAAAGATTGAAGGTATCAACGACCTGGTTACTTTTGAAGGAAGTTCTGTAAAGGAACTAAAAAAAGCATTCCGGCAGGCTGTTGATGATTATTTGGAATTGTGCAAAGAGGCAGGTAAAGAACCGTACAGGTCTGTAAAGGGTTCTTTCAACATACGCATTGAACCAAAGTTGCATTACGATGCTGTTTATACAGCTTTGAAAAAAGGGATGTCACTGAACCAGTTTGTGGCAGAAGCTATAAAAAATAATGTAGATAAAAAAGTACTTAATCATTCCTGATGGACATCTCTTATATCATTAACGAACTGGCAGAAGACAGGGAAAATTATTTCAATGCTGTTGCTCCGCCCATCATTCAGTCAAGCAATTTTTGTTTTAAAAAAGTAGATGATCTGCGGAAGGCATTTGCTGATGAATACTCCACGTACCTGTACAGCCGTGGGCTTAATCCAACGGTTGATATTCTCAGAAAAAAATTAGCAGCCCTGGATAATGCAGAAGATTGTTTGGTGTTTGGCAGCGGTGCTGCTGCTATTTTTGCTGCAGTGCTGGCCAATGTAAAATCAGGTGATCACATTGTAAGTGTAAAAAAGCCTTATACCTGGGCACAAAGAATGTTTAATGTGATATTACCAAGGTTTGGTGTTACCACAACTTATATTGACGGACGTGATATTGAAAATTTTGAACGGGCTATTTTACCAAACACATCGGTGATTTATTTAGAAACTCCTAACAGCTGGGATTATGCCATACAGGATTTAAAGGCAGTAGCAGAACTGGCAAAATCAGAAAATATTATTACGATATGTGATAATAGTTTTTGTACGCCCATTTATCAAAAGCCTATTGATTATGGCATTGACTTAACACTGCAATCAGCCACCAAATATATAGGTGGACACAGCGATACGGTAGCAGGTGTATTGAGTGGCAGCAGCACAATGATCGAAAGAATATTCAACAGTGAATACATGAATATTGGCAGCGGCATCTCACCATTCAATGCATGGTTGCTGATACGTGGTTTGCGTACTTTGCCTATGCGGTTGGAACACATCAGTAAAACCACTGTTCAGATTGTTGATTATTTGAAAAGACACCCAAAGGTGGAAGAAGTGATCTTTGCTTTTGATGAAGGCTTTCCTCAATTGCAATTAGCAAAACAACAAATGCAGGGTGCATGTGGGTTATTGACTTTTATTATTAAAGCTGAAAGGGTACAACAGGTGGAAGATTTTTGTGAAGTATTGAAACATATCATGATGGCAGTAAGCTGGGGTGGTCATGAAAGCCTGATCATTCCTAAATGTGCAGGAATGCTGCCTTCAAGATTTAATGCTGACAATAAGGATCACCGGATGATACGGTTGTATGTGGGGTTGGAGGAGCCTGCTTATTTGATTGAAGATTTGGAGAGGGGTTTTGCAAAAATTTAATGCAAAAAGTGGCAAATCATTTTATGCAGTTTGTAATCCTGCTTTTTTATCCACGCTTTCTTTCATTCGTTTTAAAAACTGGTATAAGTCTTTCATCCGTTTAATATCTTCCACCACCAATATCCCATTCTTACCCACCTGTTTTAATTTTCCTTTATTGGTATCTCTTTGTAAAAATTGCAGGATGCAGGTAAATGTTTCGCTTTGGAAATAAGGTGAATCAGGATTGCTTACAAAGAAACATTTCAGGGTATCATTTTTCAGGAACAATTTTTCAAAACCTAACTCTACTGCCAGTTTTCTTACTCTCACAGTAACAAATAAATCTTCCACCTGCGGGGGAACAGGCCCGAAACGATCAGTGAGTTCTTTATGAAAATCAGTCAGCTCTTTTTCATTTTCACAATTGTCTAATCTTGTGTAAAGGCTTAGTCTTTCTGTGATACTTTCTACATAACTGTCTGAGATTAGTATTTCCAAATCCGTATCAATACTGCAGTCAGTTACAAAATCATCCTGCTGCTGTATCTCTTCTTTAAACAGATCCCTGAATTCCGAACGCTTTAATTCTTTTACCGCTTCATCTAAAATTTTCTGGTACATTTCAAAACCTATCTCTGCAATAAATCCACTCTGTTCTCCACCCAGGATATTTCCGGCACCACGGATATCCAGGTCTCTCATTGCAATCTGGAAACCACTTCCAAGATCGCTGTATTGTTCCAATGTGTTTAAACGTTTGCGGCTGTCTGCCGGCAGGGTGCTCATCGGCGGCGCCATCAAATAACAGAATGCTTTTTTATTACTGCGGCCTACTCTGCCTCTCAACTGGTGCAGATCACTCAACCCAAATTGGTGTGCATTATTTACAATGATGGTATTTACATTGGGAATATCCACGCCGCTTTCCACAATATTGGTACATACCAGCACATCGTATTTCTTATCCATGAAATCCAGGATAGTGTCTTCCAGTTGATCGCCTTCCATTTGCCCATGTGCATAAGCAATACTCAGGTCGGGACAAAGACCCTGTATCAGTCCTTTCATTTGTGCCAGGTCTTTCACCCGGTTGTGAATAAAGAAAACCTGTCCGCCTCTTTCTGTTTCGTAATAAATAGTATCCCTGATAGCATCTTCATTAAACACCATTACTTCTGTTTGTATCGGCTGCCTGTTGGGTGGCGCTGTGTTGATGATGCTCAGATCTCTTGCGCCCATTAAACTAAATTGCAGCGTTCGTGGTATTGGGGTAGCGGTTAATGTTAGTGAGTCAACAGTAGTTCTTATTTGTTTTAATTTTTCTTTTGCTGCCACACCAAACTTTTGTTCCTCGTCAATAATCATGATGCCAAGGTCTTTAAACTTTACATCTTTACCAAGCAATGAGTGTGTACCAATGATGATATCAATTTTCCCTTCTGCTAATTTTTGTAAGGTTTCTTTTTTCTCTTTGGATGATTTAAAGCGGTTTACAAAATCTACCGTTACCGGGAAATCTTTTAAGCGGTCTCCAAATGTTTTATAATGCTGGTAAGCAAGAATGGTAGTGGGAACCAATACTGCAGCCTGCTTGCCGTCGCAGCAACTTTTAAAAGCCGCCCTGATAGCCACTTCTGTTTTGCCAAAGCCTACATCACCACACACCAGCCTGTCCATCGGCATGGGTTTTTCCATATCTCTTTTTACATCTTCCGTAGCCTTTCCCTGGTCTGGTGTGTCTTCATAAATAAAACTTGCTTCCAGTTCTGTCTGCATATAATTATCCGGCGAATGAGCAAAGCCTTCCTGGCTTTTTCGCTGGGCATATAATTTTATCAAATCTGTTGCAATATCTTTTACCTGCTTCTTTGTTTTTTCTTTCAGCTTGTTCCAAACATCACTTCCTAATTTATTCATCTTCGGTACACTGCCTTCCTTACCGCTGTATTTAGAAATTTTATGCAGCGATGAAATATTTACATACAGCAAGTCACCATCTTTATATTGTATCCTTACAGCTTCCTGCATTTTCCCGTTTGCCTCAATCTTTTGCAAACCACTGTACACACCTACGCCATGATCAATATGCGTTACATAATCTCCCGGCTGTAATTCTCTCAGCGTTTTTAATGTAAGTGCTTTGTTCTTGCTGAAAGCCTGTTTTACTTTGTATTTATGATAGCGCTGAAATATCTGGTGATCAGTATAGCAAACACACTTAAGATCATCATCAATAAAACCTTCATGAATAGAAGTTGGCACAGGGATCACCTGTATATCTGCCTTGAGATCAGTAAAAATAATATGCAGCCTTTCTAACTGTTTTGGATTTTCAGCAAACAGGTAAATATTATATTTTTTGGCTTCGTACTCTTTCAGATTTTTTATCAGCAAATCAAATTGCCTGTTAAATGCTGGTTGCTCTTTTGTTTTGAAGTGGATCGTTGATTGTTGGCCGTTGGCAGGAAAAGAAGCCTTCTTTCCAAATTCAATAATATGCCTCTCTTTTACCTGCTCTTCTAAAACAATTGCTTTTACAAAATCATTTTCCGATACGGCTTTCTTTTCATTTATCTCACCATCGTCATCATGCACCGGTAACTGGTGACCGGGCGTTTTGATAAGTTCTAAAAAAAGCTCCAGGTCTTCTTCCTGCTGCTGAATTTTTTCTTTAATGTACTGCCAGTCCTCTAACCACAATACAGTATTCTCTGGTAAAAATTCCATCAATGAAACTTTCTCATCAGTATCAAATTGCGTTTCTACATTGGGGATGATATTTACCTGCAATAATTTTCTTTCACTCAACTGTGTCTCCGGATCAAAAATTCTAATGCTGTCCACATCATTACCAAACAATTCTAAGCGATACGGCTTTTCATTGCCATAAGAATAAATATCTAAAATGCCTCCACGTATGGCGAATTGTCCTGGCTCATACACAAAATCTGTTCTTACAAAACCCTGGTTCACAAATTTTTCCAGCATGCCATTTACATCCAGTTCATCGCCTTGTTTTATTGAGATGATATTCTCCGATAATCTTTTTGAAAGCACTACTTTTTCAAATAATGCTTCTGGATACGTCACTATTACTTTCTTATTTGTACTGAGCGAAGCCGAAGTATTTGCACTGAGCAAAGTCGAAGTGCCTCCTGCAATTTTTGTTAATGCTTCTGTACGCAGCATCACATGGCTGCTGTTTAGCAGGCGGTAATTTTTTTTATTTTTGAAAGAAGAAGGGAAATAAAAAATATCCAATGCATTGGTCAGGTTCTCGACCGTGTTATGAAAGTAGGCTGCTTCTTCCGCATCTCTTAATATAACAAGATGATTGATCTGTGTTG
>JAYVLZ010000088.1:0-9348 GCA_043759175.1 Chitinophagaceae bacterium
CTGCTTTTTCATATCTTTTACATGCATCAGTTTGTAGCGGCCCGGATTGGCATCTAAATATTTTACCGGGTCTGCACCGGCTGCAGAAGTCCAGTAAAGATCCATTTCAAGAAATACTAATGAAGGATCAGTGCGTTCAAGGATTACATCAAAAGGTATCCGGCCCTCCATTTCTTTAAATCCATATCCATGATTGTGGTAATAAAAACGGATACCCAATTCTTTTGCCTTTGCACCAATTTTATTGAATTCATCCGCCATGCGTTTGTAATCATCCAGTGTTTTTCTTTCCTCATCCGGTATGGCTGCAAGGCCTGCGTACTGCTGACCCAGTATGTGAGCTGCGGCGGCGGCTTCACCCAGGTTATTCCGCAGCGTATCCAGCCCCACATGCATGCCGGGAGTGGTGAACCCATTGCGGTCCAATATTTCTTTCAGTTCTGCCGGTGTATGATTAAAATAACCGCTTTGTGAAAAACCCAGCATGGGTGTAATGGCATTCCAGGAATCTTTATCTTTTTGTGTGCTGAAAGGATAAGGGCCAAAAAATTCAAATTCTTTGTAGCTGTTTTCTTTCAGCAATTGCAGGGTGCCTTCAAAATCCTGTGCCAGTATTTTAGCTACCGACCAAAGTTGCAGGCCGATGTTTTTTAGTTTTGAATTATTTGTAACTGCGGCAAGCAGGGAAGAAGATGCCAGCATACTGCCTGCGGCTGCTGCGGCTGATGTTTGGATGAATTGTCTTCTGTTGAACATGATGTTTGATTGAAGTATTGAATAAAAAAGAACAGCGGCGACTGGTTGAAGCGTTATTGTAAGATAAGATTTTTTGATGGCAAGTTTATGCGTTTCCACCCCTTTTCGCTATGAATTATTTATAACTATGAATCTATTAAGGCGAAACCCGGATGCTTTATACAATTGGAATTGTACCCAGTCACTACTTTGAATTTTTGAACATTTGATAAATCAAAAGAGAGATTGTAAAATTGGATAGTTTTTTATTCGTCGGGGTTTCACGGATTGGGTTTTAGTATTTAAGCGTATGCGATGAAAACCCGCCGGTATATTAATTAAAAATAGTTACAGTAAGCTGGTTATGGCTTCGGCAGTTGGCTGTACTTCGGTTACACTCAGTAGCGCAACTGCGGCGTATGTGGAATTGCTATGTGTTTTTAAATGTTGGGGTTGGAATTTTATTATTTCCCAGCGCCAGCAAAGGCGAGGGAAAGCTCCGCCTTGGTTCGTGGCACACGAACCAAGTGCCCTTTTTGTGTAAACCTATTTTAGGACAAGACATTTTCATTTCCTGTGTTATAAGGTGGGGTCAATGTAAATGCACTTTATCTTTCCTGCATAAGTAGGCAGCAATGCTTTTAATGCTTTCAGGTTATCACCTTGAATTATCAGGTTGTCGTGTAAAGAAATTTTATCAGTTAAACTTAATTCCTTCTTTGGCACTAATTGATGATACTTCACCGCTAAGTGATGGTTTTGTACAAATGTTTTTCTTTTAAATTGGAGTATGGGCATATTGTTAAATTTCTTTTTATTAATCAAATAGGGACGAACTTCTTTGGAAACTTTCATTGATTATATATCTGCTTTTGCCTCCTACTCCTTTTAATAAAAATTCTTTTTCAGCCAGTTGATTTACTAACCTTCTTACTTTTCTTTTGAACTCGTTGTATTCTTTTACATCAACAATTAGTTGATATTTTCTATAAAAAAGAAAATCGCCAATTTGGGAAGCATTGACATCTTTTATTTCTCTGCCAAATTTATTGAAATGATAAACTGTATTCAATACTTCCTTAATGGTTACTTTTAAATTATCATAGTCGCCTCCAAAAATGGTTCTTAACTCATCAATAAATTCAAATTTTACAAATGTACGATCAACAAGAAATATTGGATAAAGTTGTGGACTTTCAGAATGTCTAAATATTAAACCTGCTGCCTCCAAATCTGCAATAACTGAAAAATGATTATTGTCTGGTGTAAGTGCAATGGTATAACGTTCTGCTTTATTTAATCTTTCTGATTTGTAGAAATACGCAAGCGCTGTTAATTGTTCTTCGTTAAGTTCCCTTCCATTTGTCTTCCTGAAAATATAACCTTCAAAACTTTTAAGCCACCAACCCATTTCATCATCTAATATTTTTCCTTTTGGAATAAATAATCCAACATCCTGTTCTGCATATAAAATATAATATGGAAGATCAACATAATTTTCAAGAGCCATATTTGTGAGAGAACTCATTCCCCAACCTTTGCCTTCCCAACGGTCAAAAGTTTTAAGCACATCCGCAAGACGAGGATTGTGTGCTTTTGGAATAGGAATAATTCGCCTGATCGGGATTTCACTTTCTATATGCATCACTTGTTCCTGTCTGAATTTTCCCGGGTTGCGAATTTCTATTTGCTTGCCAGGATGAATTGTAATATTGACAAACTTATTAATACTGTAATCCCGGTGAGCAAGTGCATTATTTACTGTTTCACGAATCAGACGTTCGGGATATTCAAAAGTAGTAGTTCCACCTTTTTCAGAACTTATACCTGTTGCAATATTTGTGAAGACAAATCCAATACTACTTTCAAGCAATGGAATAATATTGTCTTTAAAAATTTTTTTATTCCCAGCAACCTGAACAGGACTGGTCACAAATCCATCAACCTGGCAACGGCTTTCAACAAAATCATAAATGTCTTTACCGCAAACAAGCATGCCCAGCAAAGTAGGTTTATTGTTCACTACGAATTTTTTCCTTTCTAAAAAAAATTGGGCCGAAGCAATATCAGGTTTTAGTGTTTCGACTTTCATTCCCTGATTAAGACGTTGAATAAAATCATTTAGTTTGTCAATATCTAAATCATTCAGTGAAGCATTTTCTACATTGCGTAATTCACGTGCCAATTCCAATTCTACCCTCAACTCCTTTTGTTTATCAATATCAGCTTTTTTGATTTTATGATCGCCAGTAAGCTTCCTTTCATAAGCTTCTCCATTATATAGCACATACTTTTTGTCTTCAGGAAGTTTCTCTATATAAACAATACAAACTCTTCCATTCATAAAATCACGAATCTCAAAAAGATCGGGGCGAATAAATTCAGAAAGATCAATTGCCTGCCCGCTATCGGTTGTAAATTGCTTTGTAAGTTCTTTTAATTTACTCTCATTATTTACATTAAAACCATGAAATTGATAAGCAGTTTTAGTTTCTTTTATACCAATAATTATTATTCCTCCCTGTGTATTTAGAAAAGCACACGCAGATTTATATAACTCCTTCCACTCATCTCCACCAGAAAGATCTTTCAATTCTATTTTATCTGTTTCAAGTGCCTTATAAATGCCGGTCGTTAGGCATTCTTCAAGTTGCTTAAGTATGTTGTCCGTAACCTTCATTCTATTTTTTCTTGTTTTTTGTTATATACTTTACTTTTTCTTCTGCAACTAGTAAAGCCTTCAAAGCCATGTCTTCGTCTTCCACTTCATAAACTAATTTGTCAGAAAGCCAGGCAACCAGCAAGTCATTTTCTTTAACTTTAAAATACTCAGCAAGTTTCACCACTTGTTCCCTTGTCGGCTTGCGGTGTCCTCTTTCAATTTTGCTAAGTATTGCCTGGTCAATGTCAAGGAAAGCAGCAACTGTCCGTAAAGGCAGCTCCTTGTCCTCTCTAAGTTTTCGTATTGTGTCGCCTAAGCTGTCCATTTTGAACGATTATATTTTGACATAATTTGTCAAATTTAAAGACTGCTGGCCTGTTGAGCAAAGATTTGCTGCTGAAGTTTTCAACATTATGTTCATAGATATTCAGTTTGGGTGGATAGGCCTCCAAAATTTAAATAATCGAAATGGGCTGGACTGAAGTTAAACAATAACACAGCAGGCTACAAACCCCACTTCCACTCTCAAAAAAGTAATGATAAAATATACACTGCCAGCAACGTAACAAGCCCCATTAAAATGGTTGCAATGGAATATACTTTCAGCATCGTTTGCATATCTATTTTTTCAAACTTTGCAATTACCCAAAAGTAGGCATCGTTGGCATGGGAGATCATCATGGAGCCTGCACCCATGGCCAGTACACAAAATAATTTATTGTCCGGTGTAACGAAACCGAGGGCAGGCAGCAACGGTTGTACAATATAGGCAGCAGTAATAATGGCAACGGTGGAAGAACCCTGCGCTGTTTTTAAAACGGATGTGAGTAAAAATGGAAAAAGCAAACCCAGGTGCTCAAGCGGCAATGCTTCACTAAAATGCTGTCCGATCTTTGTGGCGGCGAGCACAGCCCCAAAAGCGCCACCGGCACCAATGATCACCAGTATTCCCCCGGCCTTGTGAGCAGCTTCCTGCAAGGCATGATTGATGGTATCTTTTTTCCATGGGCGGGTGCTGCCGAGTGCCAGCAATACAGCAACAGACAGGGCAATCACAGGGTCTCCTGCTGCGGAAAAAATTTGTTGCCGCCATTTTGGGGTACTGGTGGCTGTTATTAAAAATGATTTAATGGCAATGAGCAGTACAGGAACTATTACCGGCAAAAAAGATTGAACGGGGGAAGGCATGTTATTGATATTGATCGCTACCGGCTCGTCTTCTACTTCCTCATGGACGGTGATTTTTTTACCGGCATAGCTGGCATACCAATATCCCACCAGCATGGCGGGGATGGCTGCGATGATCCCGATCAATATCAGTTTGCCATAATCAACTTCCAGTACTACAGCAGCGGTAACAGCGCCGGGATGCGGAGGTATTAAACAATGAACAGCATACAAACCTGTTGCCATTGAAACCGCCATCACCACCACCTTGGTGCCGGTTCTTTTGGATAGAGAAAGATTCAATCCACTTAATACGATAAATCCTGAATCACAAAAAATGGGTAGTCCAACGATGAATCCGGTGATGCTCATGGCAAGCGCAGGATATTTATTGCCGATCCATTTGAGGATGGTATCTGCCATTACTTTGGTACTGCCATTGTGTTCCAGCAGCACTCCCAATGTGGTTCCCAGCACCACGATCAGGCCTAATGATTTCATGATGTTGCCAAAGCCTTCCTTCATGGCGTTTACTACTTCTGCAATGGGGAAGCCCACTCCCAGCCCAACGATAAATGAAGCCAGCAGCAAGGAGAAAAATGGATGCATCCTGAACTTGATGGACAATAATATGATGACCGAAATGCCGGCAATTAGGCAACTTAAGACCTGGTAGAAAGATGGAGCCATTGAATAAAAATTTTTAAAGCAGCATGAGCATGAAAATACATTAAAAATCAAGACTTGCTGTTGAAGTATCTCCCCCAATATTTTTTCAGCAGTTTATTATGGGAGAAAATTATTTGTGATACCTTAACTTCAATATCATCTAAATGTAAATGCAATGAGTAATAATGCAATTCAAACATCCATTGTACCATGGCTCACTGTAAGAGCAGGAGAAGCTGCTGTCAATTTTTACAAAGCTGCATTTAGAGCAGTGGAAGTTTACAGACTGGATGTACCTGATGCTGGTGTGGTAATAAGGCTTTCTGTAAATGGCGCAGAGTTTTGGTTAAGTGATGGCGCTGCTGATGCCGGAAGTATGACCTCTGAATCTGTTGGTGCTGGTACAGTAAGAATGATTTTAACAGTAGCCAACCCAGATGAACTTTTTGAAAAGGCAATAAAAGCTGGCGCTACTGAAATTTTTCCTGTTGGTGAAGAACATGGCTGGAAACTGGGTAGGATTACTGATCCTTTCGGGCTTCATTGGGAGATCGGGTATCCTCTTAACATCCTTTAGTTAAGATCTTGGGAATAAAACAATCTTTTATCTTCCGGGCTTTAGCTCAAACAATCTTTGGGCTAAAGCCCGGGAAATTTATTTTTTAATTACCCCGACCTAAAGGTCGGGGCAATTAAAACCGGGGCAATTAAAAACCGGGGCAAATTAAACCCATTACAAAAACTTCAGCACGGCCTCACCCATCGCTTCTGTTCCCAAAATCATATCAGCAGGCGTTTGTGCATCAGCGATATCTCTTGTGCGGAAACCTTGTTTCAATACTTTATCTACTGCACTGATCACTGCTTCTGATTCTGCTTTCATACCAAAAGAAATATCCAGCAACAATGCTGCGGATAAAATAGATGCCAGTGGATTGGCTACACCTTTACCTGTAATATCATGTGCAGAACCATGAATGGGTTCGTACACGCCGGTGCCATCACCAATAGATGCACTTGCCAGCATACCCATAGAGCCTGCTATCTGCGATGCTTCATCCGTTAAAATATCTCCAAATAAATTTGCTGTAACTACTACATCAAAACGACATGGGTCTTTGATGAGCAACATCGCTGTTGCATCTACAAACTGGTGTTCTACCTGCACATCAGGATATTCCAACGCCACTTTTTGAATCACTTCTCTCCACAGTCTTGATGTTTCCAATACATTGGCTTTATCAACAGAACACAATTTTTTCTTTCTTGTCCTGGCGGCTTCAAATGCTTTTTTTGCGATGCGTTCTACTTCATAGCGGCTGTATTCAGCTACATCATAAGCAGTATCGCCATTATTTTTTCGGCCCTTTTCACCAAAGTAAATATCACCGGTTAATTCACGGAAGAATAAAATATCTGCTCCCTTTAATATTTCTGGTTTGATACTGGAAGCGCTTAGCAATTCATCAAATAATTTTATCGGACGAAGATTGGCATACAGTCCAAGTTCTTTTCTCATCTTCAGCAAACCCTGCTCAGGTCTTACTTTGGCAGAAGGATCATTATCATATTTGGGATGACCAACTGCACCAAATAACACGGCGTCAGACTTTCTCATTTTTTCTAATGATTCATCTGGTAAAGGATTACCTGTTGCTTCAATGGCTGCATGTCCTATCAATGCTTCATCATACGTAAATGTATGTCCGTATGCTGCAGCAACTTTATCTAATACTTTTTTACCTACTGCTGTTACTTCCTGTCCGATTCCATCACCCGGAACAATTAAGATGTGTTTTGTTGCCATTTGAAGTTTTATTGAAAATTGATTGTTGAATAATTTATTATTATGAGGTGCTGTTTAGTTAAGAAAGAAATATTATTCGACCCCTTCAGGGTCGATTTGCAGTTTTCTTTTTCGCCCGGGATTTCATCCGGGGTTATTGACATTTTAGCCCTTCGGGCTACTCCACAAATTTATTCTGTTGCATTATTTTATACTTCGCAGTTGAAAGAACGCTTATCTAAGCGGCATCATATTATTTAGGAAATGCTGTTGAGCATCTTAAGCGTTGCTTTAATTGCTGAAACTGTTTGATCACTATCAAGCCCCCGTGTTTTAAACTCTTTTCCATTATGATTCCAGGTAATGATTGTTTCACACAAAGCATCGCTTTTACCACCGGGAGGAATACGTACTGCATAATCTGAAAGCGCCGGCAGTTCTATCTTCTTTTGTTTGTACACTTTTTTTAACGCATTCATAAAAGCATCGTATTGTCCATCGCCCTGTGAATGCTCTTCAAAAATTTCGCCGTTAACAGCAATCTTCAATGTTACAGAAGGATTCAAATTTTTGGAATGTGTGAGTACATAATTTTCTATCCGCACTTTATCCTGGATTGTGTTACTGTCTAACACATCCGAAATAATATAAGGGAGATCTGCCGGTGTTACCACTTCTTTTCTGTCACCGAGTTCAATGATGCGTTGTGTTACTTTTTTAAGATCATTATCTGATAACTGAATTCCTAACTGCAATAAATTATTTTCAATATTTGCTTTGCCGCTTGTTTTGCCCAGCGCATATTTTCTTTGCCTTCCAAATCTTTCGGGCATCAGGTCACTGAAATAAAGTTTGTTCTTCTTATCACCATCCGCATGTATGCCTGCTGTTTGTGTAAAAACATTCTCTCCAACCACCGGCTTATTCACCGGGATACGAAAACCAGAAAATGTTTCCACCAGTTTGCTTACTGTGTACAATGATTTTTCTGCTACCGATGTTTTTACAGAAGGCATAAAATCATTCAGCACTGCAATAGCGCTTGCTAAAGGTGCATTGCCTGCACGTTCACCCATTCCGTTAATAGTAAGATGCAAACCTTTGGCACCAGCTTTCACACCTTCCAGCACATTGGCTGTTCCAAGATCATAATCATTGTGTGCATGAAAATCAAAATGAATAGCCGGATAGCGTTGTACAATTTCACCAACATATTCAGCCACTTCTGATGGGATCAATATGCCCAGTGTATCTGGCAGCATGATCCTTTTTACCGGCTGCTTGGTAAGAAAATCTAAATATTGAAATACATATTCTTTTGAATGACGCATGCCATTGCTCCAGTCTTCTAAATAAATATTACACTCTAATCCTTTTTTCTTTGCCAGCGCAATCACCGCAGCAACATCTGCAAAATGCTGCTCCGGTTTTTTCTTTAGCTGGTGTGTTAAATGATTGAGTGAACCTTTGGTAAGCAGATTCATTACTTTGGCACCTGCTTTCTGCATCCATTCAATGGATACTTCTCCATCCACAAAAGTTAATACTTCCACCTTATTTAAAAAGCCATTTGCTTTTGCCCATTTTGTAATTCTTTTCACTGCGTCAAACTCACCTTCAGACACACGGGCGGATGCAACTTCTATCCGGTCAACTTTTACTTCCGTTAATAATAATTGGGCAATGGTTAATTTTTCTGAAGCAGAAAAAGATACGCCACTGGTTTGTTCTCCATCACGGAGTGTGGTATCCATTATCTCGATGTATCGTTGTGCAGTTGGCATTATGTTTATACAGGCTCGCTGACAGATGTGATTTAATTGTATTTATTGAAATCTAAAACTATTACTCCCCGGAATTTATCCCGATTACTATCGGGAGGGGATGGGGGTTAGTAGATACTTTTAGCAGCCTGTGTTTGTATCTCACTTTTTAATGATTGCATGAAATCAATATCATCATATCCATTGATCATGTTATTTTTTTTATATCCAGTAATGGAAAAGGTTGCTTGTTCTCCTGTTGCCAGTATAGTGATTGTTTGATCTGGAAGATTTATTTCTATTGCTGTATTGGCATCTGTTTCAATAGCAGTAAAAATTTTATTTAAAAATTCTTCCGTTACCTGCACTGGCAGGATACCGATGTTTAAAGAATTGTTCTTAAAAATATCCGCAAAGAAACTACTCACTACACATCGAAAACCATAATCATAAATGGCCCAGGCCGCATGTTCACGGCTGCTGCCACTTCCAAAATTTCTGCCGCCCACCAGTATCTTGCCCGAATAAATAGCGTTGTTTAATACAAAATCCTGTTTGGGTGTGTT
>JAYVLZ010000089.1:0-8972 GCA_043759175.1 Chitinophagaceae bacterium
TTCTCCCTTGGAGAAGGGTTGGGATGAGGTCTGAATAAGCATGCTTTTTATTGAAAACTATTTATTTTGAAAGTATGCACTCAATTGCGGATAGTCATAGAAAGTTTTATTATCGTTATGCATAGCACTCTTATTAAAGCAGGCATTGCTATTATCATCCAACCTGATCGCTAAATAAAAAACAGCAAACGTTTGCAAAAAAAGAAATACCAAAACCCGGTTAAAATCAGGCGTGCAATTGATACACAATATTTTAATACTAAGGCCGTTTTGATTAAAAATCCCGTATTATTGCACCCTCAATAATTTTTATATTAATATGAGTTTTGCCAATTACAAAGTTCCTTATGCTGTAGCAGAAAATTACAGTAAAAGAATTGCTTACTTTTCAATGGAGTTTGCAGTACACCAGCCATTAAAAATTTATAGTGGTGGTCTTGGTTTTCTTTCAGGCTCTCACATGCGTAGCGCTTATGAATTAAAACAGAACATGGTAGGTATTGGAATTTTGTGGAAGTATGGTTATTACGATCAGGCCCGCAATGCAGACCAAACCCTGCAGGTTCAATGGAACGAAAAAATTTATAATTTTTTAGAAGATACGGGAATAAAATTTCAGATTACCATTCATGATAATCCTATCTGGGTTAAAGTCTGGTACTTAAACCCTGAAACATTCAAAAGTGCACCGATGTTTTTATTAAGCACCGACCTGCATGAAAATGACTATGTTTCACAAACCATCACACACCGGTTATATGATGGTAATGTGGCTACCAAAATTGCACAGTTTATTTTGCTGGGCGTAGGTGGAGCTAAGCTGATGGATGAAATTAATTTCAATCCTGAGTTGTATCATTTGAATGAAGCACATGCAATCAGTGCTGCTTTTTACCTGCACAGGAAATTTGGTAACCTGGCTGATGTAAAGAAGCGCCTTGTTTTTACAACACATACTCCGGAAGAAGCAGGTAATGAAAAACATGATATTTTTCTTTGTCAGAAAATGAGTTATTTCTGCGGCATGCACATTGATGATGTTCGTAAAATAACCGGCATGGTGGATGATCAGTTCAATCATTCCCTTGCTGCATTGCGTTTCGCAAAATTAGCTAATGGGGTATCACAATTGCACGGAGAAGTTAGCCGCAAAATGTGGAACAAATATCCGGGCATCTGCCAGATAAAAGCAATCACCAATGCACAAAACTGGACCTACTGGGCAGATAAACAATTATACAAAGCCAAGGCAGAAAAGAACGACGTATGGTTTGATGACCGTAAACATTTTTTAAAGAAAAGGGCATTGGATATTGTGGCAGACCAAACTGGTAAACTGCTTGATCCAAATGTACTTACTATTGTATGGGCACGTCGCTTTGCCGGATACAAAAGAGCTGAACTCATCACCAGGGATCATAAACGTTTTGAAGCACTATTGAGCAATAAAAAATACCCGGTGCAGATTGTTTGGGCTGGTAAACCTTATCCATTGGATTACCCTGCCATCAATGATTTTAATCATTTGGTACACCTGAGCAAGCAATATAAAAATGTAGCTGTATGTATCGGTTACGAATTATCATTAAGCAAACGCCTGAAACAGGCTGCTGATATTTGGTTAAACAATCCACGGGTACCAAGAGAAGCCAGTGGTACCAGCGGTATGACGGCTGCCATGAATGGAGCGGTTAACTTTAGCACCAACGATGGCTGGATCTGTGAGTTTATTAATAATGGTAATAACGGGTTTGTAGTGCCGCCAATTGATTATGAAAAAGTACATGTGCAGGAACAGGATGAATATGATCTGAACCAACTATACGACATACTGGAAAATCAAATCCTTCCGTTGTATTATGACGATAAAGATACCTGGAGGCATATCATGCAAAATGGTATGAGTGATGTGCAGGTTCAGTTTGACAGCAACCGGATGGCGGATGAATACTACAAGATATTGTACAAATAACATTCACTGATATTTTTTTATAAAGAGTCTTTTATAAAGGCTCTTTTTTATTTTACAGAACCATTTCGCTGATTATTTCGTTGATATAAGTATGATAAAAACAATCATTGCTTCTTTATCTGTTTTGTCTTTATTAATTTGTTGCAAAAAGCCGGAGCCGGTATCTATGCTGTATACAATTCCCAACAATCCCGTTCCCCCCAATGCTGGTAATACAGACACAGGTATAGTGCAGTACCCGGATACTGCAGAAATAAAAACGTACCTGGCATTGGGAGATTCTTATACCATTGGTCAGTCTGTTGCTGAAACTGAAAGATATCCTGTTCAGGTGGTAACCCGGTTAAACAGCCTAACCATAAAATTTAACCAGCCAGAAATTATTGCACAGACGGGGTGGACAACCGGCAACTTGCTGGCAAGGCTTGCCTCTGCTCCACCTGTAAATGCCCGGTATGATATTGTAATCTGATTGATTGGCGTAAACAATCAATACCGGCAAAGAACACAGGATGAATACCGGCAGGAGTTTACCAGTTTGCTTACAAAGGCAATTGAGTATGCAGGAAATAAGAAAAGCCGGGTATTTGTTTTGTCTATCCCTGATTACAGCGTTACACCATTTGCCAGCGGCAGCAACAAAGCGTTGATCTCAAAACAAATTGATTCTTTCAATGTGATCAATAAAGCGATTGCATTGCAGCACAACGTAAACTATTTAAACATCACCGGCTTCACCAAATTAGCTGCTGCCGATCCTTCTTTAACTGCCAGCGATGGTTTGCATCCTTCCGGTATTGAGTATGGAGTTTGGGCAGAGCATCTTGTACCAATGATACGGGCTGTTTTGCAATAGCCAGCTTATCACTTCTCATTACATTGCCATTCATCCCGATTTTCTTTTGACATCATTTTACTTTATATAATCTTTACATCCGTAAATAATTACAACAACCAAAATGAAACACAATACCACCAGGGTAGTTTTATTCCTCTGCAGCTTTATCATCACTAACTTCAACACTTCTCCTCCAAAAGTATAAAGCACTTTTTTTAATGATCTTAAACTGATCGATTCTGAAATTTGTCAATAAATTGATGTTTTTCAGTGGTAAGTCATATTATTATTTATATTTAGAAATAAATCTTGCTGTATGTCAAATATGTTTAAAAAGGCTTTAGGCCTGTTCCTGGAGTTTGAACCTGATCAGGAAGAAAAATCAACTAAGTCATCATGGAGTGATGATGGTCTTCCAATACAGGTAAGTCCTTCTAAAAAGGGCAATTCATCTTCTCCAACTTTTAATAGTGGAATTATTAACCAAAATGATCTGGATAAATTTGAAAAACATTTTGAAGAATTGTTTGACAAGGCAAATTTGCCGGGTCCTGATTACTATGAATTTTGGAAAATGATGGAAACACTGGAAGCAGCAGTGCCGGATGAAAAAATCAGGATGTCAGCTGTTTTTGCTTCTTTGAAAATACAGGGGCTTAACAAAGATATGCTGATAAGCAGTGCAGAAAAATATCACCAGATTTTAGAGAAAGATAAACTGGAATTTCAAAATGCAGTGAATACAAAAGTGCTTGCTGAAATTGAAGGACGAAAAACATCAGTAGGAGAACTTGAAAAAAGAAATACATCAAATGCTGAACAAATAAAAAATCTTACCAAAGAGATCAATGATAACCTTCAAAAAATTAATGCACTTAAAAAGGAAGTAATTGATGAAGAGGCTAAAATAAACAATAACAAAAATGGTTATAATATTGCATGCGATGCAATGCTGGCCAAGCTTGGCAGCGATATTAACAAGATCAAATCAACACTTTAATTAAAAAATAAAATGGAAACAAATGTATTTCCTGCAACAACTCAGGACAAATTAAAATCTTATTGGGATAGACCGGGTGGTAAGTTTGGTGTGATTGCAGGACTGGGTTTATTAACACTTATCGGTTATTATGTAATACCCATTCTTGCTGCGGTAGTGTGGAACACATTGAACTTTAGTATTGCTTTGGTATGCCTGGGTATTTTTCTTTATTGTATCACACATAGAAAATTACGATTGAGTTTGTTTTACCTCTATGAAATACTCATGAAAAAATTAGTGGGTGTTGTGATTGAGCTTGATCCTTTCATTATTGCAGAAGACTATATCAATGATATGCAGGAGCAAAGGGAAAAGTTATACAATCAAAGCGTGGATGTAGATGCTCAAAAGGAAAAGATAGACCTGAAACTGGCAGAAAAGGAGAAAGAGATGAACCAAATGCTGAGCAAAGCAAAAGCAGCAAAGGATAATAATATGATGCCTGAATTGGGGAATGCCACAAGGCAGGTGGCACGTATCAATGAGTACATCAAACAATTGGCACCCATCAGGGATAGTCTTGCAAAAATTGGTGACTACTTAAGTAAAGTACACAAGAACAGTGGATACCTGATTGAGGATGCAAAAAATGAACTTGAACTAAAAAAAGATTTGTACAAATCTGTGAGCAGCGGTAATAAAGCGCTCAGCAGTGCCATGAAAATATTTAAGGGTGATCCTGAAAAGAAGTTGATGGTGGAACAAAGTATGGAATATTTGAAAGATGATATTGCAGGTAAATTAGCAAGCATGAAAAAGGCTATCAGTTATTCTACAGACTTCATGAGAAGTATCGATCTTGATAATGCAACGTTTGAACTGGAGGGTCTTAAAATGCTTGAATCTTATGATCCGGAGAAAGAACTAAAATTAAATGTTCAGCAATGGCAACCATCATCAGCACCTGTAGTGCCGGGCAAAGTAAATACAGATGAATACAACGACCTTTTGAAATAACTAATTAATACAAGAAAATCTAAAACCAAAATAAAATGGCTGTTAAAGTAAAAACATCAGGAAAGGTTGTAGGTATTTTAATCTTGCTTGGAGGATTATTTGCTGCAAAAACAATGTGGTGGGACAAACGTCCTAAAGAAGCAAAAACATCCACAGAAATAGGAAAGGTGGTATTGCCGGATGCACCAGAAGCATCTTTGCAGGGTAGTACTGCTAATAAGATTTCAACTCCTTCAGAAACACCAAGTGCTAACGGAGGTACAAAAATAAGGTGGGAAGTAATGGCCTGGAACTCCCAATTTCCATTAATGTTTGCGAATGGAGGTCCACTAACAACGAAAGGGTCCTTAATAGATAATGCTAAACTCCAAATCAATATCATCAGGCAGGATGACTGTAATAAATCAATTGCAAGCATTGTAAAGTTTGCAGCGGATTATAAAAGCAATCCCAATACAGAAGCTGTATTTGCATCTTATATGGGTGATGGAATGCCTTCTTTCTTCAGTGGATTGGTTAAAGAATTAGAACCACTGGGGCCCGAGTATCAGCCAGTTGCTTTTTATGCAATGGGCAAAAGTTATGGAGAAGATAAACTGATGGCACCAGCAAGCTGGAAAGCAGATCCTAAAAATGCTTTAGGCAAAACTGTTAGTTGTTTTTTAAGGGATGGTGATATGAATATTTTATTAAAATGGGCTGGCGATAATGGCTTAAAAGTAAACCCTGATGAAACAACGTTAGACAGAAATGCAGTTAACCTGATTTCTGCAGGCGATTTTTTAGATGCTGCCAACAAGTATATTACTGGGTATAAAGAGAAACGTTTTTTTGTAGAGAATGGAAAAAAACTAAGTAAAGATACAACTGTAGGTGTGGATGGTGTGGCTACATGGACACCAGGAGATGTAAACATTGCAAAGAAGAAAGGAGGCCTTGTAAATATCGCCTCCACCAAACAATATGCTTCGCAAATGCCTAACATTACCATTACCATCCGCAAGTTTGCGAATGATCATCGTACCGATATTGAAAATTTGATCATGGCACTTGCACAAAGTGGAGATCAGGTAAGAAGCTTCACGGATGCTAAGGAACTTGCTGCTAAAGTTAGTGCGAAAGTGTACAATGAAGAGGATGGGGCTTATTGGTTAAAATATTATAATGGTGTTACTGAAAAAGATATACAGGGTATGGATGTTGAATTAGGTGGCTCTGCCGCTTTTAATTTACCGGATGCTGCCACGATGTTTGGACTGGGAAAAGATGGTATTGACCGTTATAAGATTGTATACAATACATTTGGCGATATTCTTTCAAAAATGTATCCTGAATACATGGCTGCTTATCCTGAGTATGCTAAAGTGGTTGACAAATCTTACATGCAATCTGTAATTGTAAATCATCCGGAATTGATGGAGGGAAAAATAATTGCTGTTAATTATGCACCAACAATTACTGATAAAGTATCTTCTAAATCATTTCAAATACAGTTTGAAACAGGCAGTGCAGCGATTAAGCCGTCATCTTATGCGGTACTGGATGAGATACTAAAAAGTTCAGTGGTGGCTGAAGAATTGAAAGTTGGTATTTATGGACATACAGACAATGTAGGTAATGATGTTTCTAATCAAAATTTATCAGAGCAAAGAGCAGCAAGCGTAAAAAGTTATCTTGAAAGTAAGGGTATAACTTCTGCCCGTATTGAAAGCAAAGGATTAGGGAGCAGCCAGCCTGTAGCTGACAATAAAACTGCTGAAGGAAAAGCTAAAAACAGGCGGGTACAAATAGTATTAGGTCAGTAAGATTTTTTTATTGAAAGGGACACAAAAGTGTACTTCTTGTTTAAATTTTTTTATGAATAAAGTAAAAACATTTTTTCAACCATTCGGAAAAGTTAGCAAGAGCAGTATGCTGTTGCTGGTATTTGTTCAGGTAGTACTGGCCCTGGTGATCTGGCAAATTAATGGAGGCGGATTAATTCCCTCCCCGGGAAAGATTGGATTGAGAATTCTGGAAATAATTAAATCAGGAAGTTTTTGGGATAATTTTATGTCAAGCCTCATGCTTACATTGAAAGGCATGTTCATAGCATTGTTCATTGCTCTTGTAGTAAGCTATCTTTCATTGATACCATTTTTTCAACCATTGGCAAGATTTGTAATAAAGTGCCGCTATCTTACATTAACAGGATTAATATTTTTATTTACTCTTTTAACAAACGATGGCAGCCAGTTAAAATTAAGCTTACTGTTGTTTGGCATTGTGCCTTTTTTTGTTACTTCTTTTCTTTCTGTTATTGATTGCATAGATAAACAGGAATTTGAATTATGCTCTACACTGGGAATGAATAAATGGGGCACACTTTGGGAAGTGGTAATTGTTGGAAGGCTGGACCAGGTATTTGAAGTGATGCGTCAAAATTTTGCGATTGCATGGATGATGATCACGATGGTGGAAGGTTTAAGTATGAGTGAAGGCGGACTGGGTACCATGCTGATAAAATCTAATAAATATATTGACCTCTCCACTGTTTTTGCTATTCTACTGATCATTTTTCTAATTGGTGTGTTCTTTGACTACATCCTCGGCGCACTACGTTTCTGGCTATTCCCTTATACAAAAATTCAACTACGGGAAAAATGACCTACGAGAAAAATGAAATAATACTGAAGGCTGAAAAGGTAGGCCTTAGCTATGGCGATAAAATAATTTTACGTGATATAAATTTTGAACTGCACAATATTGTAAGGCCTGATATTTGCCAGGGTCAGGTGGTTTCATTAATTGGAAGAAGTGGTATAGGTAAAACACAGTTGTTTAAGATACTTGCCGGAATGAATAAACCCACTTCCGGCGCTGTATTAATTGGTAAGGATTTGCATGAAGTAAGGGAAGGAGAGGTTGGAGTTGTTTCTCAAAATTATATCTTATTTAACCACAGAAGCATCAGAACCAATCTTGAGATTGCATTGGGCAATAATGATAAGAACTATAATGATAAGGATAAAAAAAATATTATAAAAGATTATGCTGAAAAATTTAACCTGGCGGAGCATCTTGATAAGTACCCACTCCAACTGTCCGGTGGCCAGCGTCAAAGGGTGAGTATTTTGCAACAGGCACTTACAAGTAATAAATTTATTTTACTGGATGAGCCTTTCTCTGGTTTGGATGTGCTGGTGATTGATAAAGTGGTTGACCTGCTATTGAAAATATCCAATTTGGATGAATTAAGCACTTTGATAATTATTAGTCATGATATTGAAAATTCTATGGCTATTTCTGACACTGTTTTTATAATGGCCAATCAGCCTAATAAACAAGGTGCAACTATTACAGAAAAACTTGACCTGATAGAGATGGGGATGGCATGGAATCCGGAAATAAAAAATGAGCATAAGTTTCAGGAGATGGTAACACACATGAAGTATAAAATATAAGTCCGTTCAAAATAATTATCGCATATAAAATATACGCCAGGATTTTTTCCTGGCTTTTTTTTATGTAATGTATTTGATCACCGCATCCTGCCTGAAATTATATTTATGAAACAATTTTTTTTATTCATTGTATGCTTCGGAACCATTAGAATGTGTTTTGCAAAAGATGGCAGCGATATCAATACCGTAAAAGCCAACCTTACTGCAGTAACCGTATACCGCACCGGTGCAGAAATGAATCACCAGGCAAAAGCTGATCTTTCAAAAGGAAATAATGAACTGGTAATTGAGAACATCAGTAATTCCATTGATATCAACAGCCTGCAGGTTAACTGCAGTGGCAATGTAACGGTGATGGGTGTTGAGTTCAGCACCGATTATTTGCAGGATGAAACCAAATCAGCAATAATAAAAATGCTGGAAGATTCTTTGCAAAGAGTAAATGCCTTGATAGAAAAAAACAAGACCAGTATCAATATTGTAAATGAGTTGCTATCTGTTTTAAAATCAAACAAAGAAATAAAAGGGACACAAACGGGGCTGAGTGTAGCAGAGCTGGTGAAGTTGATGGAATATTATAAAACCAAATCCATCGAACTGCAAAACGAGTTAAGTGCATTGACGCAAAAGAACAGTAAACTTGCAGAACAAGTGAATAAACTTAAAGACCAAATTGAAGAAGAACAAAAAAGGAATACCAAAACCTTTGGTAAAATAATA
>JAYVLZ010000090.1:0-4939 GCA_043759175.1 Chitinophagaceae bacterium
GTAAATGTTCCTTCTAAAAACTCTTCATTGCCCGAACGTTCATAATCGAAAATACATTTCATAATACAAGCTGTAGAACCGCCGGACATTTTCAACTCCACCGTTTTTATTTCTCTGATCATGGCATTTTGCCCTGCTTTATTAAAGATACCCGTAAGAGTGGCTTTACCATAAAAAACAGTTGAAAGGTAAGAATAGGAAACCCCGGAAACAGTATTGCCCTTCTGTTTTACCTGCAATTCAAATTTGTATTGCTCGTATCCTTCTGTAATGAAATAGCCCCTCCATATTCCTGTAATATCCTGTGCAGCGGAATGGAACCCGGCAAAAGGAATCAGCAGAAAGAATAAAATAAAATAACTGAAAATGGGTTGTTTCATCAGAGTTCAAAACTAATAAATACTTCTTATTGACCGGTTGGCTCCCATTCAATAGTTTGTTAATTTTAAAAGCTAAAATTTGCTAAATTTGCACACCATTTAAAAACAGGATTTACTTCATGATCAACATTACATTACCGGACGGTGCGGTGAGGCAATATGAAAAAGGAATTTCATCATTAGACATTGCAAAATCAATTGCAGAAGGATTGGCAAGGAAAGTTTTGGCTGCCAGTGTAAATGGCCAGGTATGGGATGCCACAAGACCTATACACGAAGATGCTACAATTAAACTGCTGACATGGAATGATACTGAAGGCAAAAATACTTTCTGGCATTCATCTGCCCACCTGATGGCCGAAGCTGTAGAGTCCATGTTTCCCGGTGTAAAATTCTGGGTAGGGCCACCGGTAGAAAATGGATTTTATTATGATATGGATTTGGGTGATACCAAAATGAATGAAGACGATCTGGCTGCGCTGGAAAAAAAGATGAATGAGCTGGCAAAAAAAGGCAATGCCTTTGTTAGAAAAGAAATACCAAAAAAGGATGCAGTAAAATATTTTACTGATAAAGGCGATGAATACAAACTGGATTTACTAAGTAACCTGAATGATGGAGAAATAACTTTCTATACACAGGGAGATTTTACTGATCTCTGTCGTGGGCCACATATTCCAGCTACTGGTTTAATCAAGGCAATAAAATTAACCAGTATTGCCGGGGCATATTGGAAGGGCAATGAAAAAAACAAAATGCTTACCCGGGTTTACGGAGTTACATTCCCTTCGCAAAAAGAACTGGATGAATACCTGCTGATGCTGGAAGAAGCAAAGAAAAGAGATCATCGGAAACTGGGTAAAGAGTTAAGCATTTTTACAATGGATGATGATGTAGGGCCGGGACTTCCATTATGGATGCCAAACGGAACGATCATTATTGAAGAACTGGAAAAACTGGCAAAAGAAACAGAATTAGCCGCCGGATATAAAAGAGTAGTAACGCCGCACATTGCAAAAGAAAGCATATACCTAACCAGTGGTCACCTTCCTTACTACAAGGATAGTATGTTTCCACCAATGGAATTGGATGGGACAAAGTATTACCTGAGAGCCATGAATTGTCCGCACCACCATAAAATTTTTGCAGCAGAACCTAAAAGTTATAAAGATCTGCCTTATCGTTTGGCAGAGTATGGTACCTGTTACCGGTATGAGCAGAGTGGTGAATTATTTGGCCTGATGAGAGTTCGTTGCCTGCACATGAATGATGCACATATCTATTGTACCAAAGAACAATTCTATGAAGAGTTCAAAGCAGTGAATCAGATGTACCTGAAATATTTTAAAATATTTGGTATTGATAAATATGTGATGCGGCTTTCCTTGCATGACCCCAAAAAACTTGGACAGAAATATGTGAATGAACCGGAATTATGGAAAGAAACTGAAGCACTGGTTAGAGACGTATTGATAAAAACTAATACCCCTTTTGTAGAAGTACAGGATGAAGCTGCTTTTTATGGCCCCAAAATAGATGTGCAGATATGGAGTATTATTGGCAGGGAATTTACATTGGCCACTAACCAGGTAGATTTTGCACAAGGCAGAAGCTTTAAACTGGAATTTACCAATCAGGAAAATAAAGCAGAGACCCCGTTGATTATTCACCGTGCACCATTGGGAACACATGAACGTTTTATTGGTTTTTTGCTGGAACATTATGCCGGTAAATTTCCATTATGGCTGGCCCCGGTACAGGTAAAGGTGCTGCCGATCAGCGATAAATTTTTAGATTATGCAAACAGTGTTTCAGATAAATTGAAAAAATCGGATATTCGTAGCGAGGTTGATGATAGAAATGAAAAGATTGGCAAAAAGATAAGGGACACCGAATTGCTAAAAGTACCATACATGTTGGTGGTAGGAGAGAAGGAAGTGAATGAAAATAAAGTAGCCGTAAGAAGACATGGCAAAGGAGATACTGGTGTAAAGGATGTAGATGATTTTTTGAAAGATGCTATACAAGAAATTATTGACAGAAGAGCAGAATAAAAATGTAATTTTAGACGCCTCATTTCCTGTATGAGGTATTAATAATAAAAAAAGAAATACCCTCCTTCAGGGGTGAGGGTTTCACATAAAAAAAGTAAATGGCAGTACCACAAAAACCCGGAGGCGGGTTCAGCAGACCACCAGGCGGCGGAGGTTTTAAACCCGGCGGCGGTGGTGGATTCAACAAAGGCGGTTTTAACAGAGGCAGGTTTGCTCCCCGCAAAGAAGCCGAACATCGCATCAATCATTTTATTCGGGTGCCGCAAGTTCGTCTTGTAGGAGAAAATGTTGAAGTGGGTATTTATGATACCCAGGCAGCATTAAAAATGGCACAGGAGCAAGAATTGGATCTGGTAGAAATTTCTCCAACAGTTGATCCTCCGGTTTGTAAAATTATTGACTACAATAAATTTCTTTACGATAAGAAGAAGAAAGAAAAAGAGATGAAGGCAAAAAGCAAAGTCTCTGAAGTAAAAGAGATCCGCTTTACTCCCAATACAGATGATCATGACTTTGACTTTAAAGCCAAACATGCCATTGAATTTTTAAAAGATGGAAACAAAGTAAAAGCTTATGTTCAGTTTAAAGGAAGGGCTATACAGTTTCAGGACAGAGGTCAGCTTTTATTATTAAAATTTGCAGAACGGCTTGCAGAAACTGGTATACTTGAAAGTATGCCTAAAATGGAAGGAAGAAGGATGCTGGCCATGTTTGCCCCTAAAGGAAAAAAGAAAAAAGAATAATTTAAAAAATAGTTATATCATTAACCCGCCTGGTTCAGCACCAGACGGGTTTTGTTTTTTCCAGCCCTGTTAATATAAATTCATCCTCTTGTTTTGACCGTTGATATAAAATACCGCAATGGATTATGCTGAGAGATTGCTTTACGTATCTTCAACCACTACTAATAAAACAACATTTTATGCAGCCATCTTTTTACAGAATTTTTCTTTTAATTGTGTTGGTATCTGCTTCGGCGGCATCAATAGCTCAACAGCCTGTTATGAACCGTACAGATACTACCCGGAAGCCCCCAACTCCCGGAACAACACAAGGCCCCAAACCTTATAAAGAAGTAATTACTTCAAAAGCCGTTTCCGATGCCGGCCTTTTTACAATACATAAACTGGAAGACAAATATTTTTTTGAAATAGCAGACTCTTTATTAAGCCGGGATATATTAGTTGTTAACCGGTTATCAAAAGCCGCCGCTGGTATGCGGACTGGTGGATTTTCCGGCTATGCCGGAGATGATATTAGCAGAAATGTTATTCAATTTCAAAAAGGGCCTAATAATAAAATTTTCCTGAGAAATATTTCTTTTGCAGAATACACCAAAGATTCCACCTCTTCGATGTTTACTGCTGTTAACAGATCCAATGTGCAACCAATTGCAGCATCTTTTGATATTAAATCGTTAGGAAAAGATTCTACCGGTGTTGTAATAGACGTTACTGATTACATTAATGGAGATAATGACATTCTTCATTTCAGCAGCGGGGCAAAAACATCCTATCGAATAGGCATGTTACAGGCTGATAAATCTTATATCGACAATCTGCGGTCTTTTCCTATTAACATAGAAATAAAAACAGTAAAAACTTATGGCCGTACACCTGCAGCGCCAACTGGTGGATTATCATTCGGGCCTGTGGCACCTTCAGGAAATATTACGGTAGAAATAAACAGCTCGTTGGTTCTACTTCCTAAAACTCCTATGCAGCCAAGATATTTTGATAAAAGAGTAGGATATTTTACTACCGGATATACGGATTATGATGCTAATCCACAAGGAGTGGAAAATATCATTCTTATAAAAAGGTGGAGGCTGGAACCCAAAGATGAAGACATGGATAAATATAAAAAAGGAGAACTGGTAGAACCTAAAAAGCCGGTCGTATTTTATATTGATCCTGCTACTCCTAAAAAATGGATTCCTTACCTGATAATGGGTGTTAATGACTGGCAGGGAGCTTTTGAAAAAGCCGGTTTTAAAAATGCTATCGTAGCAAAAATGGCTCCGACAAGAATCGAGGACAGTACCTGGAGCCTTGATGATGCCAGAAATTCAGCTATTGTTTATAAACCTTCTGACATTGCTAATGCAAGCGGCCCCAGTATTTCTGATCCACGTAGTGGAGAAATAATGGAAAGCCATATTAACTGGTATCACAATATTATGGAGCTGCTGCGTGACTGGTATTTTGTACAAACGGCACCTTCTGATGCCAGGGCAAGAAAAATGGTTTTTGATGATGAATTGATGGGACAGCTTATACGTTTTGTTTCATCACATGAGGTAGGGCATACATTAGGCTTGCGTCATAATTTTGGATCCAGCTCAACAGTACCAGTGGAAAAACTCAGAGATAAAGTCTGGGTAGAAGCCAATGGACACACACCTTCCATTATGGATTATGCACGGTTTAACTATGTAGCTCAACCGGAAGATAATATTTCGGACAAAGGATTATTTCCCCGCATTGGCGATTATGATAACTGGGC
>JAYVLZ010000091.1:0-11240 GCA_043759175.1 Chitinophagaceae bacterium
GAAAAAACTTCCCGTCCACGCTGACTCTCGAAGAAAGAAGCGTGCTCACAGGGAAATTGGGGCTACTGATAAACTTGGGCTCATCAACATGACTACTCAAAGGAAAAGCGTAACCGACCCGACAAAAAATTGGCAGCAAAAAGGGCCTCCCAGTGAAGGGAGGCCCATGTAAATGAACTTAGGGACGGGCGATTACTTAACCGCTTCGTCAGCCTGGTCGAAGGCGTGTTGCAGAGCGACCAAGTCTTCGCCGGGTTTGAGGGCGTCGAGGGCAACCTGCTCGGCCTTGAGCTGCTCGTTGGAGTAGTTCGCGGCTTTGATGGACAGACCAATCCGGCGCTCGGCGCGGTCGATCTTGATCACGCGGGCTGTGACTTCCTGATCGGGCTTGAGCACGTTCTTGATCTTGTCGACGCGGTCTTCGCTGACCTGGGAGATGTGCACCAGACCGTCGATTTCGTGTTGCAGACCAACGAACGCACCGAAGCTCGCGAGCTTGGTAACTTTGCCGGTGACGAGGTCGCCGACTTTGTAGAACTTGTCGATGTTGTTCCAAGGATCTTCGCTGAGCTGTTTGACGCCCAGGGAGATGCGCTGATTGGCTCATTGATAAACAACCCGGCAGGGTGATCTGTACATTGAAAAATATCACCAAAAAATTTGGCGATCTCATCATTATGGAAAATACGGGGGCAGAGATTGACCGGGGTGATAAAATTGCGTTGATTGGTGCCAATGGCAAAGGAAAATCTACCTTGCTTAGGGTGATTGTAGGCACAGAAGAAATAACCGGCGAAAGGGTTTGGGGACATAATGTAGATGAATCTTTTTATGCACAGCACCAACTGGAAGCGTTGAATATAGAGAACAATGTGCTGGAAGAAATGAAGGATGCAAGAAGCGGAAAAACAGATTTGGAATTAAGAAGTTTGCTTGGTTGTTTTTTATTTAGTGGTGACGATGTTGATAAAAAAATAAAAGTATTGAGTGGTGGTGAAAAAGCAAGGGTAGCGTTGGCAAAAACAATCGTAAGCAAAGCAAATTTTTTAATGCTGGATGAACCTACCAATCACCTGGATATCCATTCTGTAGAATTGTTGATTGAAGCACTGAACAAGTATGAAGGCAGCATTGTACTGGTAAGCCACGACCGTTATTTCATTAGCAAAATAGCCAACAAAATATGGGAGATAGAAGATCATAAAATTGTAGAGTTTAAAGGATCGTATGCTGAATGGTTAGACTGGAAAGAACGAAGAGAAGCAGAAAGATTAAAACAACAAAAAACAACTGAAACAAATAAACAATCAGAAACAAAACCTGCTGCAAAAGCAGAAGCCCCAACAGTAAACCTGCCTACCGGACAGGCAGGCAGTAAACAGCAAACTGTAAACAGTTCCGTTGATAAAGAATTGAAAAAGGAATACCAGAAACACAAGAATCGTTTTCAGCAAATAGAAGAAAAACTGGCAAAATTAAATAACAGGAAAGTTGAATTAGAAGCAGACATGGCAGCCCCTGAAAACTACGCCAACAAAGATAAATTCCAACAGACCGAATCGGAATACAAAAAAATTACCTCAGAATTAGCAACGCTGAATAAAGAATATGAAACAGTATTTGATAAAGTGATGGAACTGGAAGAAAAGATGGGGTAAAAGATAAACTGTAAAATCCCTAATTTACATGCTTGCATACTGGAATAAAATAAGTTCTCTATGCAGTTGCAGTACATTTATTGCTTTCAAACCATGGAGGTATGTTATACCTTCTCAGCCGGTTTCGAATGAGTATTGCCAAATATTATCCTGATCCCAACTACTGTCTGTTACTATACATACGTGTATGAATAGCCGCAATATGAATAATGTGTCATACATATTCTTATCGTAACTCTCTGCTTCCGTAAAGCTGTTATAAATATTCAGTACTAAAATTATTAATAAATAAACGCCGCCAGGCAGCAATTTATATTTCATCAAATTAAGCCTTTCAGGCAACCCTGTTTATCTCATTACGTTTATTTACTTATTCATTCCTATTTATTACCCATTCGGCAGGTTATAGTTGGTATAACCTATACATTAATCAATCTTCAAGGCATAAAAGCTATACTGTTTGAGACAAAAGACCAGCTATATAAATACTGCCCTTCATAAATGGATACAGTTATTCATCCTGTTTGTAATAGCAGGTTTAAATAACATTTGTGTTGCACAATCCATCTCTGCACCATCTGCAAAATCAATCAACATCTTAAAACAATCATTTAATCCGGGAGGTTCGTTTATCGAAAATATTGGTCAATATGGAAAAACAATGGCAGGTTATGAAAATATGGGAGTAATCCAATATGGCTACGAAGGAGCAGGCATGCCGGTTTTATTTACAGCAAAAGGATTAATACACCTGCAAAGAAAGGTTCAAAAAATTTCTCATGCCGAAGAAGAAAGATTAGAAAAGCAAGGGGTGCCCGAAGAAGAAATTGAAAGAAAAAGAAAACTAACTGACAGGGTGATAACAATGGAATGGATTGGTGCCAATCCGGATGTTGAAATAATTTCAGAAGAAAGAACAACACATTATCATACTTATGGAACAATGCAGGGTAAAGCATACGGTTATAAAAAAATCATTTATAAAAATATTTACCCGGGTATTGATGCAGTCTATTCATTTACCAATAATGCCAAAGCAGGTTTTGAATATAGTTTGTTAGTGCAAGCCGGTGCTGATTTGAGTGCAGTGAAATTGAAATACGGGGGAGATATAAAAACCATAACAACAGACAGCAAAGGCAATCTTGTTATCCGTTCTGATATTGATGGTATTTTATCAACCATTCCCGTTAGTTATTATGGCAGCAGAATATTAAACAGGAAGATCAGCGATGCCCGTGCAACCGGGTCATCAGGGCAGGTAAAATCAGTTTATAAAATTGATGGCAGTCAAATCAGTTTTTCTTTTCCGCAGGGTTATGATAATACAAAAGCCATCGTTATTGATCCCTTTGTATCAGGCACAGGGAGTCTGTCTGGTCTTAACGCAGGCAAAGCAAAAGATGTGGATTTTGATTATGCCGGAAATATCTATGTAACCGGTGGTGGCTCACAGGCTGCTGCATTTAGTTTGGCAAAGTATAATGCTGCCGGGGTTTTGCAGTGGACTTTTAATGGAACATTAACCATTCCTTCATGGTCATCCAACAGTTATTATGGAGGCTGGATGGTGGAAAAGCCAACCGGGAATATTTATATCGGCCAGGGATTTATTTATCCTGCAGGGTTCAATGTTATCCGTATCAGCACAACAGGTTTGTATGATAATTATATCACTACTGCCAATGGCAATTTTACGGAAGCCTGGAAAATGTTTTGGAATTGTAACAATGGATCACCACAAATATTAATTGCAGGAGGCGGCATTAATTCCAACATCAATTTTGGCATTTTTGCACCGCCATCCACTGCTGTTTCATCTTTAAATGTTACCGGTATTCCTTATGGAGGAAGCACTGGTGGATGGGCACAGGATATTGCCGACTTTGTATTTGACCCTGCTAACAATGACATGTACACTATTTACGGCTCATTATTCGGCACACCATCGCTTGGTAATAAAATATATAAAAATACTGCTCCGTACAGTGCCGGTTCCATCGCTTGGAACGTGGCATCAGGTTACAATACGGTGAGTGAAGCTGCCAACCGGCCCTACCTGGGGCCAAGCCTGGTGGATAATTCTGCCAACATGCTTTGGGTAAATGCATCGTATTTATATTACTGGGATGGAAAAAATTTAAAAGCTTTTGATAAAGCCAGCGGTGCCGGTGTGGGTACTCCAATTGCTACAGGCAATACTGCTTTTATGGAAGGTGGTATTATTGCTGATGCCTGTAATAATATTTTTGTGGGTGAACCAAACGGCACTATAAAAGTCTATCAATTTAATGGTACTGTATTTAGTGATGCCCCGGCAGACATTGCTATACCAGGCTTTGCAGGCAAAGCAGTGTACGATCTGGCTTATGATGAATCAAGAAAATTATTGTATGCCAGCGGAGATGGTTTTGCAGCATCTTTTGATATTGCTGCTTATTGCCCTTCCACGTTTTATACAATCAATTTGGTGCCAAATTGTGCAACTTCCACGGTAACGGCTACGGTTAGCCCGGTGCCACCTGCAGGCTCTACTGTTACTTACACCTTGTCAGCAGGTGGTGTACAAACAGCCATCAATGCTACGGGTGTTTTTACATCAATTACTCCAAACATTACTTACAGCATTGTTGCTACTGTTAACCTGTCCTGCAGCGGCTCACAGGCATCTGCCAATTTTATATTACCTGCACCTGCTATTGGCACAACGCAGGTAAACACCAACTGTGGAGCTGCTACCGCCAGCATTACTGCAACAGGCTCCGGCACTGCAGGACCTTACACTTATAACCTTAATGGTGGTGCCTTTCAGGCAAGCGGAAATTTTACCGGACTGGCAGCAGGCATTTATACCATCATTGCAAAAGATGCAGGAGGATGTCCCAACTCAAAAGTTATAACAATCGTAAACAGTAACGGGCCGGCACTAACATTTACACAAGTAAATGCCGATTGCGGAAGTAACAACGCTACCGTAACTGCCAATGCAACTGGTGGCACAGCACCATATCAATTCAGTGTAAATAATGGTATTACTTATCAGGCTGGTAATTTTTTTACAGGGCTGCTTGCGGGGAAATATACATTGCTGGTAAAAGATGCAGCAGGTTGCACCAATGCTGCAGGTGTAACCATTACCAGTTCTCCTGCACCATTGATAACAGCTATTCCTGCGGCTGCCACCTGCGGCAATAACAATGGCACCATCACTACATTTGGCAGTAACGGTACCGGTGCATTGCAGTATAGCATCAACGGAAATATTTTTCAGCCGGGCAATATATTTAATAACCTTACACCGGGCATTTATACCGTTACTGTAAAGGATGCCAATGACTGCATCAATACCACAACAGTAAACATTGCAAATACTCCTCCTCCCACAGTAACAGCGACCAGTACCCCGGCAGCATGCAGTAATGTAAATGGCAGCATTACAGCAAACGGTGCAGGTGGTGTAGCCCCACTACAATACAGCATTAATAATGGCCCATACCAGGGCGTCAATATTTTTACAGGTTTGTCCGCAGGTGTTTACAGCATTGCTGTGAAGGATTTAACAGGCTGTGTCAGCAGTATTAGTGTTACTGTTGCAAGTACAAACGGCCCCGCTGTAACTGCCACATCTGTTCCCTCATCCTGCAATACCAATAATGGAAGTATTACTGCTGCTGCAAGCGGAGGCACACCAGGCTACCAGTACAGCATCAATGGTGTTACTTTCCAGGCAAGTAATATCCTTACCGGCATTGGAGCAGGTAATTATATATTATATGCAAGAGATGCGGCAGGATGCATTGCTGCTTTTGCGGTTGTGGTAACAAATACTGCCGGCCCATTGGTAACTGCTGTATCTGTCCCCTCATCCTGCGGTGGCAGCACTGGTATCATTACTGCAGCTGGCAGTAGCGGCACTGCTCCGTATCAATACAGCAAAGATGGAATCACTTTCCAGGGCAGTAATATTTTTACCGGTCTTGCATCCAATATTATTTATGCCATTACAATAAAAGATGCCAACGGATGTATCAATACAACAGATATAAAAGTGAATAATACTTCCGGGCTATCCCTTGCTGTTAGTACTGTTAACTCATCCTGCAGTTCTAACAATGGTGTTATTACTGCAGTTGCGACCGGTGGCGCTGCACCTTTAACATACAGCATTAACGGAACCACTTATTTAGCAGGTAATGTTTTTAACAATCTTACTGCAGGCAGTTATACCGTGTATGTAAAAGATGCCGGGGGATGTATTGTAACAAGCCCTGCTACGGTTGCTTCTGCTTCCAGTACAGCAATCAGTGTAACAACAGTGGATGCTACCTGCAGCAGTGCAAACGGAGCACTTATTGCTTCGGGCAGCGGTGGAGTTTCACCATTAACTTACAGCCTTGATGGAATTACGTTTCAATCTTCTGACACTTTTATAAATGTAGCCGCCGGCACTTATACTGTTTATGTAAAAGATGCAGTTAATTGCAGGGCTACGCAGGTTGTCAGCATCAGCACTTCAGGTGCAGGCCCTGGTATATCTACTTTTACCGTAAGAACGGATGATGCATATTTATGCAACGGAGATTTAGGCAGGATAACCAATCCCCGTGTGGATGATGCCAATTGTAATACCTGTACATACAGTTTAGATTTTAGTCCATTTATTCCCGATGACACACAATTGTTCCTTGACGTAACACCCGGTACTCACACTGTTACGGTGATGGATGCCGGAGGTTGCACTAAAACAATTTTTGCAACTGTTGCCATTGGCGTACCTGCTACTGCATCTGCCACTGTAACCGGTACCGCCTGCAATACCAGTAATGGTTCCATAACGCTTACGGGTATTGGCCCCAACACACCTTATCATGTAAGCATCAGTGGTATTGGCGGGCCATGGATCACCTTTGATCCTACTACTACTTTTACCGATTTGGCCGCAGGTACTTATACTTTTATTTTATCTGATGATGAAAGTTTTGATAGCCCGCCGGATGACCCGGGCGGTTGTTTAGATACCATTACTGTCATCGTTCCATCAACCGGAGGGCTGTCACTGAATACCACACAAACAAATGGCTCGTGTACTTTAAATGATGGAACAATAACAGCATCGGGAAGTGGAGGAACAGCTCCGTTACAATATAATATTGATGGTGGTGCTTACCAGGCAAGCGGAGTTTTTACCGGTCTTTCTTCCGGCACTTATACTGTAACTGTGCAGGATGGAACAGGCTGTATCAATACAAAAGTGGTTACCATTGCTAATCCTTCTGCTCCGCAAGTTACTGCTGAAACGCTTGATGCTTCCTGCGGATTAAACAATGGAAGCATTACTGCAACCGGCACTGGTGGTACAGCACCTTTGCAATACAGTATTGATGGATTTATTTTTCAGCCAGGTAATATTTTTACAAACCTTTCACCCGGAAATTATACACTGTATGTAAAAGATGTAAACAATTGTTTCAGTTTTATTTCTGTAAATATTGCCGCAACAGCACTTCCAAAAGTTACTGCATTTACCATTGCTGCCACCTGCAACAACAAAGATGGAAGCATTATTGCAACAGGTTCTGCAGGTACAGCGCCATACAACTTCAGCATTAACGGAACAGTTTTTCAAAGCAATAATATTTTCAGTGGATTGGCAGCAGGATTTTATACGGTTACCATAAAAGATGACAGGGGCTGTACCAACACAACAGGAATTACTGTGGGAGATATTGGGGCCCCTACATTTACAACTGCAATAATTGCTGCAAAATGTGGCAATGCAAACGGAAGCATTACCGTAACAGCAAATGGTGGCACAGCGCCTTATCAATACAGCAGTAATGGTGGAACAACTTTTCAGTTGAGTAATATTTTTACTGCACTTGCTCCGGGTACTTACAGTGTTTTGGTAAAAGATGTAAATGGATGCATTGTGTCAAAAGCAGTTTTAGTTGAAAATACAAACGGCCCTCAAACACTTACTGCAGTGATTGTAAATGCAGCCTGCGGTTTAAGCAATGGAACCATCACTGCTTCGGCAACAGGTGGAACGGGAGCTTTGCAATACAGCAGGGATGACGTAACCTACCAGGCGGCCAATATTTTTACTACAGTACCAGCAGGCACTTATACATTGTATGTGAGAGATGCAAATCTTTGTTTAAAAACACTGGCTGTTACAGTATTGGATTTAGCAGGACCGGGATTGACTTCTTCTTCATCACCAGCATCGTGTGGTTTGAATGATGGAACCATAACAGCCACTGCAACTGGGGGAACAGGTGTACTCACTTATAGTAAAGATGGTACTACATTCCAGGCAAGCAATATCTTTTTAAATCTGGCTGCAGCCTCATATACTATTACGGTAAAAGATGCAAGAGGATGTACCAATACATCTAATGTAACTGTCAATACTATTGGAGCAACTGTTACGCCAACATTTAATCCCGTTGCTGCAATTTGTTCTGGTGATGTATTAGCGGCTTTGCCAACAACTTCTTTGAACAGTATTAATGGAACATGGTCTCCAGCATTGAATAATACCACAACAACCGCTTATACTTTTACGCCAACTGCCGGACAATGTGCAACAACAACTACATTAACGATTACGGTTAACCCAAGCACTACGCCAACATTTAACCCTGTTGCTGCAATTTGTTCTGGTGATGCACTGGCGGCTTTATCAACAACATCATTGAATGGTATTAACGGAACATGGTCACCTGCATTGAACAATGCTGCAACGACAACTTATACTTTTACGCCGAATGCAGGGCAGTGTGCAACAACTACTACATTAACTATTACAGTTAATCCAAGTACCACTCCAACATTTAATCCTGTTGCTGCAATTTGTTCCCGTGATGCATTAGCGGCTTTACCAACAACATCATTGAATGGTATTAATGGAGCATGGTCTCCGGCTTTGAATAATACTGCTACAACAACTTATACTTTTACACCAACTCCCGGGCAGTGTGCTACAACAGCTTCGCTAACTATTACGGTTAACCCAGTTATAAGTCCAACCATCAACTGTGGTGTATCAACAAGTTCATCTGTAAATTTTACCTGGGCTGCAGTTACAGGTGCAACAGGATACAATGTATCTTATCAAATAAATGTCAATCCCGTAGTGAATATTGGAGCAATCGGAAATTCATTGACGCATGCAGTTACGGGTTTATCAGGCGGGGATAATGTTACCATAACTGTAACCCCAACAGGCGGGGCAGGCACCTGCTTTGCACCTGCAACAACAACATGTACAGCATCTGTCTGTACGCCGCCAACAGCCAATATAAGTTATGCAACACCATTTTGTGTTACAACAGCCACTTTACAAAATGTAACACTAACCGGAACAGGAACCTTTACTGGCGGCACTTACAGTTCATCTGCAGGATTAAGCATTAATAACACAACAGGCACAATAATACCGGGTACCAGTACCCCAGCAACATATACAGTAACATATACTATTGCAGCAAGCGGAGGTTGTCCGCTAGTGACAGCAACAACAAATATTACAATAAATCCAAAACCAGCACCAATTCTGATTTATCACAACTAATAATAAAAGATTATGAACAACTTCAGCAAGCAACACAAACCAGGAAGGCCGGTTACAATAATAGCCCGAAGTTTTTGGCTGTACCTGCTGCAGTTTTTCAGATTGATAAAACTAAAATCAATTTTTAATCAGCCAATACTAAACGGTATAAAAATAAAAAAAGTGAAACCACAAAACATATTTACAAAATGCTGCATCCTGTTACTGCTCATCAGCGGGACAAATGCAATGGCACAGCCATATCCCAATACAGGCGACCACCAGGTTTGTTTAAATGCGACAGAACCTTATGGTGTTTCCCTAACCGCTGGTTCTACTTATGCATGGAGTGTTACTCCACTCACAACCGGTAATGGAACCATCATACCGGGTGCCACACCGAATTTAATTTCTGTGAACTGGACAAGCGTGGGCACTGCAACTTTACAGGTGATAGAAACAAATGCGAATGGTTGCACCGGCGATCCGGTTACAATTATTGTTACCGTAAACCCATTACCGGTGCTGGTGGTTACCAACCCCTCTGTTTGCGGTGCTGCCACTGTTGATTTAACTGCAGCTTCAGTAACGGCAGGCTCTACCCCAGGATTAACTTATACTTACTGGACTGATGCAGCGGCAACGGCAGCATACGCAACACCCACAACTGCCAGTGCAGGCACTTATTATATTAAAGGAACTTCAGCAGGCGGATGTTTTGATATTAAACCGGTAACGGTTACAACTATTGCTGCTCCAACAGTTGTAATTACCAATCCTTCTGTTTGCGGTACCGGTTCTGCTGACTTAACCGCTGCTTCAGTAACGGCAGGCTCTACCCCAGGATTAACATTCACTTACTGGACAGATGCGGCAGGTACCGCTCCATACACAACCCCGACCACTGCCAGTGCAGGCACCTATTATATCAAAGGAACTTTAGCTGGTGGATGTGCCGATATTAAACCTGTAACTGTTACAACCATTGCGGCCCCAACAGTTGTGATTGCAAATCCTGCTGTATGTGGTGCAGGTACTGCTGACTTAACCGCCGCTTCAGTAACGGCAGGCTCTACCCCAGGATTAACATTTACCTATTGGACAGATGCAGCCGGTACAGTTTCATACACAACGCCAACTGCTGCCAATGCAGGTACCTATTACATTAAAGGAACTTTAGCAGGTGGATGCTCTGATATTAAACCGGTAACTGTTACAACCATTGCGGCTCCAACAGTTGTGATTACAAATCCTCCAGGGGTTTGTGGCACAGGCACAGTTGATTTAACTGCCGCCGCAATAACAGCAGGGTCAACCGCAGGACTAACATACAGCTACTGGACAGATGCAGCAGGTACGGTGCCATATACAACGCCAACTACTGCTGGTGCAGGTACTTACTATATCAGAGGAACTTTAGCCGGAGGATGTGCTGATATTAAACCTGTGGTGGTTACTGCAGCACCTTTACCAACACCGGTAATTACCGGGCCTGACCCTGTTTGTGTAAGTATCAGTGGCAGTACTGAAACATACCTTACTCCGAATACAGCAGGGCATACCTACAACTGGGTTGTAAGTAGTGGAACGATTGCATCCGGACAAGGTACAAACCAGGTTACTGTTACATGGACAACAACTGGCGCCGGTTCCGTGAGTGTAACGGAGACGGTTACCGCAGGTGGCTGCCAGGGAACTGTTGTAAAAAATGTTACGGTTAATCCGAAACCGGTGACATCACAAATAACGCATAATTAAAAAGTGCAGAAAGCCTCCCCAAACCCCTCCAAAGGAGGGGCTTAAGAAGAGCTCAAAAATTTAAAAGTATTTGCTCTATAACCTCTATAACAGGGTGTGGGGTTCTTGCTGATTAGAAAAATATAATTGAATTGGAAGAGAAAATGTTTATTAAAGATTTAATGTACCTCTCCCTCTCCTTTGGAGTATAAGATAAGCGGGGGCTGATGTTTGTCTGAATATAACTTTGTACAAAAGTTCTTTGCAGTTAAGGTCATTATCCTCATTGG
>JAYVLZ010000092.1:0-7950 GCA_043759175.1 Chitinophagaceae bacterium
CCAATGAGGATAATGACCTTAACTGCAAAGAACTTTTGTACAAAGTTATATTCAGACAAACATCAGCCCCCGCTTATCTTATACTCCAAAGGAGAGGGAACTGGAATTGGGTTTCTTTTAATTTAAAATCTCCTTATCTAAAAGGCATTGGTTTATTAATTAAAAAATTTATTGCAATTCATCCAGTTACTTTTTGTATATCATAATACTCTTGGTTATTGCAGGCTCCAAAACTCCCCTTTAGGGGATGGGGGTAATCAGTTTCTTTAATGTATCATAAGCCCTCCCGCTTTCTAAACTTTCTACCGCCAGTTGATAACACTCATCATAATTACTATACTTCCCGGTACACTGCAATGCCATGGCTGAATTCGCCAGCACCACTGCATTCTGTGCCCAGGTGCCGTTGCCTTTCAAGATGTTCATGAAAATTTTACCAGCTTCCTCCACAGTATTTCCTCCATAAATATCACCTGCACTTACCATTCTTTTACCAAGTGTTTCCGCTGTCATAATTTTCTCCCCAAAATTGGTGATCACTTTTGTATCGCCTGTTAAAGAAATTTCATCATAACCATCCAGGCTGTGTATAATGGTAAAATTTTTATCCGTTTGCTGCAATAGGTAATTATATATCCTCGCCATTTCCAAATTATACACTCCCACTAACTGGTGTTTCGGAAATGCAGGATTTACCATCGGGCCCAGCATATTAAAGAACGTTCGTACTCCTAAGTTTTTCCTGATAGGCCCCACCACTTTTAATGCCGGATGAAATAAGGGTGCATGCAAAAAACAAATATTGGCTTCTTCAATTTCCCTTTTTAAATCATCACTGTTGTTTTTAAATTTATATCCCAACTGTTCCATCACATTGCTGCTGCCACTAATGGAAGTAGCACCGTAGTTACCATGCTTTGCTACTTTATTTCCTGTTCCTGCCACAATAAAACAACTGAGTGTAGAAATATTAAATGTATTTTTTCCATCACCACCAGTTCCTACAATATCTATTACTTCATGCCCATTCAGATCTACCGGCACACAGAGTTCCAGCAACGCATCCCGGAATCCTTCCAGCTCATCAATGGTAATGCTACGCATTAAGTACACCGTAATAAATGCAGCGGTCTCACTTTCATTGTACATCCCTTTTGAAATATTTATCAATACTTCTTTAGCCGTTTCTTTTGAAAGGCTTTTGTGTTCGAACAGAAAGTTTAATATTTTTTTCATAAGCCCTAATCTTTTGCCCCAAACCCCTAAAGGGGCTTTAGAGTATAATTATTTAATTTTATTTGATTGCTCAGATAGTTTACTCCAATTAATTTAAAAGTTCTTAAGTTCTCCGCTAACCAGCGGAGGATTTATGAGCATGAGTTTAGGGACGATTTAACCAATTTCTCATTATCCTTTCTCCATCCGGCGTCAACACACTTTCCGGATGAAACTGTACTCCCTGCACATCAAATGTTTTGTGACGTAAACCCATGATTAATCCATTTTCATCTTCAGCAGTAATTTCTAATACCTCAGGAAAATTTTCTTTCGATATTACCCAGCTATGATAACGCCCCACTTCTAATGTCTCTGGTAATTCATTAAAAACATCATTTCCCATTTTTGACTTTTGACTTTTGACTTTAACCGGCGTAGCCACTCCATGATATACGGTGCTTAAATTTGTCAACGTTCCTCCAAAAGCTTCACCAATGGCCTGGTGCCCCAAACATACTCCCAGTATAGATTTGGTGGCAGCATATTCTTTTATCAATGGCAACAGCAATCCAGCTTCTGAAGGAATGCCGGGCCCTGGCGATAAGATAATCTTATCATATTCTTTTACTTTCTCCAATGCAATTTGATCATTCCTGTACACATCCACTTTTTCATGAATGATCTTTTCAACCAGGTGAACAAGGTTGTAAGTGAAAGAATCATAATTATCAAATACCAATATTTTCATCTTAAATATTTTGTGCCAGTAAAATGGCTTGTTTCAATGCGTTTAATTTATTGTTTACCTCCTGCAGTTCGCTTTCCGGTTTGCTGGCAGCCACTATTCCGGCACCGGCCTGATAAGTGAGGGTATTATTCCTGCTTAAAAAAGTTCTGATCATAATCGCATGATTGCAGCTTCCATCAAAGCTCATACTGCCAATAGCACCGCCATAATAACTTCTGCAGGTTGGTTCATTTTCATCTATCAACTGCATGGCTTTAAACTTAGGAGCGCCACTTAGAGTGCCAGCAGGAAAACTTACAGCAAGCAGTTTAAATGGATTGGCATTTGGGCTAACCTTTCCCGTTACTTCACTTACCAAATGAATTACGTGTGAGTAAAAATTTACTTTCTTATAATCCGTCACCTGCACTTCTGTACACATCCTGCTAAGGTCATTTCTTGCAAGATCAACCAGCATTACATGTTCTGCATTTTCTTTTGGATCATTCTCCAGCGCTATTGCCAGCTGCTTATCTGTTTCATCGTTACCTGTTCTTTTAAAGGTGCCTGCAATGGGGTGTACTACCGCTTTCCCATTATTTACCAACAACTGGCTTTCCGGGGAAGAACCCATTAGTTTATAATCTCCATAATCAAAATAAAATAAGTACGGACCAGGATTGATGCTTCTTAAAGCCCTGTACACATTGAATTCATCTCCGGTAAAGGATTGTTGAAATCGTCTGCTGAGTACAATCTGAAACACATCGCCCCTGTGACAACTTGCAATACCATTCTTTACTTTTTGAATATATTCTTCATCAGTCAAATTGGATGTCTCTCCTGCTTTTGTTTTGAATGGAAATATGGGAACATCCCTGCTTCTTATCAGGCTTTCCACCACCGCCAATTCACTTTCAATTCCTTTGATCACATTTTCACAGATAAACAATTCATCTTTAAAATGATCGAACACAATAACGTATTGGTATAGCCGGTAACGCATTAACGGAATAGCAACCGGCTCTCCTGCTTTATTTTTCTTTAGCTGAATGGTATCAAAAAACTGAACCGCATCAAAAGAGGTATATCCAAACAAACCCTGTGCTGTATTGGCAGGTTTGGTAGCTTTTTCTTTTACATCAAAGCGCTGCATAAAATCCCAAAGCAAATTGGGTACTTCATTAGGATTACCGATTTTTATTTTCTCTGCCGGTTGACCGGGCAGTTTATATTCTATGATTGCAGTATCCCTTATCTCAATACCTGCAATGGCATTGATCCCAATAAAAGAATAGCTATTTTCTGCTGCATGAGAATCTGCACTCTCCATCAGGATCGTATCCCTGAACCGGTCCCTCAACCGGAGATAAATACCTACCGGTGTATATACATCAGCCAGTATCTTTTTTACGGTGGTTTGTATTTCTATTTTATTCATTTGTCTGAACGGGGATTTTAGTGGATTATTTGGATTTAATGGATTTTTAAATTCGGGTTGTATTTTGGATTTCTAACCTTTTATACTCCCGGGAAATGCCACCAAAATTTAATAAGAGGCCTACTTCAAGATTATATGCTTCTAAATAATTTCTTGCTTGTGAGTAATGGCCCGGTTCTAATACCTCTCTTGCTTTTAATTCCACACTTATCAAACCCTCCACAAAAAAATCAACTCTCCTCTCCCCAATTTGTGTTCCATCATAAAATATTGGCATAGAAAATTCTCTTACAAAACTTAGCCCCCATTTTACAAATTCTATCTCCAATACCCACTGGTAAATCACTTCCTGAAAACCATTACCCAAAGTGGCATGCACTTTCATGGCAGCGCCAATTATTTTTTTAGTAATCTCGGCATATTTAAACTCTTTCATACAGCATTAAGATTTATAAAGTCAGAATATCTTACTCAACAAAACATATAAAGTACTTACTGCACCACAAAACCCACTATACAAATCAATGTGTACAGTCAAAATTTTCAAACTGCCAATCTTCTTAATCCTTTCAATCCACCCAAATCCCCGTTCAGACAGTAATTAAAAAGCCCCAACACATTGTGCCGGGGCTTGAATATTTTTTATTGATATCAATAGCATTGCGGCACACTCATTAGTATGACTGCCACCACCAGCTATTTGTATTTGTAATTGTTAATTTCATTTTGTGTTGCAAATATGTAGCAGATTTAATTAATAAAAAAACTTTTTTTGGTAAATTGTATAAATTTAAAAAATGGACATCCTTCAAAAGCAACATGGAACAAAGGGAAGTTTTTATGTGCAGCCCGATGGTGAAATATTGGAGGAAATGACTTATTCAATGACAAATGATTCCCTGATGATCATTAACCATAAACTGAGAGGAAAAAATGTTGGTTACCTTTTGGTGAAAAAAGCAGCGAACTATGCAGGAAAGCATCACATAAATATCATCCCCCGATCTGTCCTTTTGCCAAATCAGTATTTGATAAAAAAGGAGATGAATTTAAAGATGTATTGAACCGAAATTAATTTTTTAATCAAATAAATATTAAAAACGGGTTTATGAAACTGATCATATTTGGAGCAACCGGCATGGTGGGTAAACAATTGGTAAAACAGGCATTGTTCAATGGACACGGGGTAAAAGCATTTGGCAGAAATGTTTTTACAGAAGACTTGCCTAAGGATGACCAACTTGAACTGGTGCATGGTGCATTGTTTGATGAAGGCCAGGTTTACAAAGCAATTAAAGGTTGTGATGCAGTGCTTTCCGCTCTTGGTGGCAATGCGGATGAAACAGATAAAACACGTAGCCTGGGTATGAAAAATATCGTGATGCAAATGACAAAAGCAGGTGTTAGCAGAATTGTTGCTGTTGGTGGAATGGGAGTGTTGAATGCAGATGAAAATACATTAATAATGGAGCAGGAAGATTTTCCACGTGAATATATTGCTGTATCTGAGGAACATAAAAAAGCATACGATTTTTTAAAAAAAAGTGAGTTGCAATGGACATTTGTTTGTCCGCCAATGATCCGGGACGCTCAACCAACCGGGGTGTTTAATACGCTTGCAGATTATATGCCCACACCTAACAAATTTTGGATTGGCTCCGGCGACCTTTCTTTGTTTATGCTGAATGAGTTGACTAAAAATGAGTTTATACATCACAGGGTTGGTATCTGCTATTAGTAACAAAAAATCAGCAATAAAATGTTGTTGAATACTTAAATTATATTTTCTACAGGCAACTGGCACAGTATTTTCAATTCTATCATAAATATTATCATCATTGAGAAGATATTTACTATTCTTACTTATTTTGTCTGTTTCTTTTGCAAAGGCGCAAAAGGTAGATAGTATCTACGTAAATCTTTATACTGACAGTTTAAAAAAAGGTACTTTCAATTACATTAACATTGATGGTCTTTTACCCAATGGGGGTTATATTCCTTTAGATACTACCTATCTCATTTTCTCTGCATCAGCAGGAAAGTTTTATGGCAATAATCTTTTCATCGACAAAAATTTTAAAGAAGAGAAAGTAGCCATCAAGGTGCAGTTGAGGCGAAACCCTGCACAATTCAAATCTTTTGAAATGTACATCAAGAAAAAACCAGACAATGAAATTTTAAAAACAACGGACCAGATTTTAAATGAGATGAAACAGAAACAAAAAAAGAAAAATGCTGATAATTAAAAGACCCGGCTATTTCTCCCTCTCCTTAGGTATTGTTCCTTCAAATTTAAAACATCTTTCCATACCTGGATTTAAAGGTCTGGTCTCTCCGACCAACGGGCACCACAAGCCCACTGTAATTTTCGGAAAAATGTGCCAGCATTTTAAAGTGATCAATTCCATCATAATACAATTTTACAGATGAATAATGATAACCCTCCGGGTTAATACACGATCCTGCATGTATACGATTATAGTGTATGAAATCCAATTTTTGCAGAAGACTAATTTTATAGAAAAAATACAAAAAACTTTATAACTGTATGCCGCTGGTCGGTGACCAGGCGGCGTTTACGGATGTTGGCAGTGGGTTTGCGGATGAATTAACAGAACACCCACAGTTGCGGAAATTATAGTAATCTCTTTTCGATGGCTTATGTGTGTGGGGCAAGGACGTTGCGGCTGGTATTAGGAACCCAACCTTATTTTAAGAGAGGGTTTTTATTTTTGCAGGTATCCTTTAGTGAATGGCGCAACGTCCTTGCTCTGCTACCTGCCCAGCTAAGGACGTTGCTTGGAACCTTATAATTTTTAGAGTGACAGTTTTCAATGGAAGACATTGGCGGGAAATAGGTCGACCACCTTATTACGCCATTCCTGCTGCCGTGATCCGTTTCCCTACGAACCACTCCTCCGCCATCATACGCTTTAATAAAAGTCTCCCCAACGGTATGTGGTAAAAGTGACACAATAAAGTGTGGGTGCAGGAATGTGTAAGCTCTTTTAGTTGGGCTTTAAAACCTTTCTATTATGGATGCCCCCGTCTGGTCTCCGACCAACGGGAACCACCAGCACACTGTTGATTTCTAAAAAATCTTTTGGTATTTAAAAGCAACAGTCTTTACTATGGTAAACCTCAAATAGATAAGTATATGCTGAGAACCTGCTACAGTATGCCGCTGGTCGGAGACCAGGCAGCGGCAGTCACGGGTGTAAGTGTGGGCTTACGAATGGAATGGGAACACCCACGGCGGCGGAAAAGTATTGATTTTACAATTCTGTTATGTCGTCTTTTTCGACTTGCCTGATAAAGAGACCCTAACTTTGCCAAGTTCCTGTCCTCACCAAAACTGTTAGGAACGTTTAAAATTTCCTTTTCATTCCTTGTTGTTCGTGTTTTTTCTTTTATAAAACCAGTTTTTTAAAGGTTAAAATTTCTCATAGTTCGTTTGATTTGCAATCTTCTGAACAGTTGTCCTGTCCTCACAGACCTCTCCTATATATTTCTTCGCTAAAATAAAAGTTCCCCAATGGTATACCGATTAAAGGATTGCGACGCAACAATGTCGCTATGAAATTCTTTCGCTGGTATCAAATAAAAAATCTATCCCAATTTTCATCGAAACAGATTTTTAAAATACTTAATCAACACTTTTACTCCATCACCACCTCATGCTTACTATGTGCTTCTGCCAGCTTACGCTGTACCTCATAAGCTACAGGGGCGTAAGAATCAAAGTACATATTAAAACGGGCACGCCCCTGTGTTAAACTGCGGAGAGAACTGGAGTACTGGTGCATTTGCGCCAGCGGTACTTTGGCAACGATCTTTTGAAAATGCCCTTCTGCTTCCATGCCTTCCACCACTCCCATACGGGTTTGAAGGTCGCCCATTACAGCGCCTACCATTTCATCGGGACAAAGCACTTCCACGGTGTACACCGGCTCCAGCAGTTGCGGTGCCGCTTCTATAAATGCCTGGCGGAATGCCTGCAGGCCGGCTATCTTAAAGGAGATATCATTGCTGTCCACATCATGCATTTTTCCATCGTACACACTCACACGGATATCCCGTGCATAGCATCCCGTTAGTGGACCGTTCTGCATTTTTTCCATCACCCCTTTTAAGATAGAAGGTAAAAAACGGGCATCGATGGCGCCACCTACAATGCAGTTGCAGAAAACCAGTTTGCCGCCCCAGTCCAAATCAAATTCTTCTTTGTTGCGGAGGTTAAGTCCTTCAGGGTTGGGTATGCCCTCGTACCAGGGTTCTATCCGCATGTACACTTCTGCAAACTGCCCTGCTCCCCCACTCTGTTTTTTATGGCGGTAATTGCTTTCTGCCCTGCGGCCAATGGTTTCCCGGTAAGGAATTTTAGGTTTATCAAATTTCACTTCCAGTTTGTGGATGTGTTCTATTTTCCATTGCTGTACTTTCAGGTGCAGTTCGCCCTGGCAATGCAGCAGGGTTTGTTTTAATTCGGAAGATACTTCAAAACGAACAGTAGCATCTTCTTCCTGCAGCGTATGCAGCGCCTGCGATAATTTTTCTTCATCAC
>JAYVLZ010000093.1:0-2910 GCA_043759175.1 Chitinophagaceae bacterium
TTAAGTAACACCACAGCAGGTATTAATTATAAGGGCAATGACGTAGAAAATTACGGAACTATTAGTGCCCCGGCATTTAACATGAGCGGAGGTGAAATACAAAACGTAAACGGAACTGGTACAATAAGCAATCTTTCTATTGACAATGCAGCCGGTGTAAACTTAAATAATGGCAACCAAACCATCACCAATAGCCTTGCATTCCAGGATGGCAAAATAAGAACACTGGTTAACAAAATAATTATTGACGATGCTGCTACTGTTACCGGTGCTTCTCAATTAAATGGTACCTGGGTTTTTGGCAACATGCAACGTAATCATACCAATGTAAGCAGTGCATTAACATACGATATTGGTGATGGAGCCTATTACACTCCGGTTGTTATTAATGCAGATATTGTTGCACCGGGTGGCATAACAGTAAGAACAGATGCTAACGACCATCCTGATGCAGCAAATTCCGGGGTTGACATATCAAAAAGTGTAAACCGTCACTGGACAATTACCAAAGAGCTTGATGCAATATTTAATTCTGCCTCAGTAACATTTAACTGGAATGGAAATGATGTAGATGGCTCTGCCAACACTGATAGTTTCATAGTTGCAAAATTAGACGGCAGCACTTGGACACTTCCAAATGTTACACACAATGATGCTTTGTATATTGACATTAATGGGCTTACTGATTTCAGCGAATTCCAGATTGGTGTACCTGTTTCTTCGGGTCCTCTTTCCATTACCTGTGCCGCCGACTTTACTGTTTGCCAAGATAATGTGGCTGGTGCCTGCAGTGTTGCATTAATCCCACCAACATCTATTCAACTAAGCCCTTCCTTCTCCGACAGAAATGTAACTTTTACTGGCGTTAGTATCAACGGAGGTGGAAATGCTGCCGTGGTGGCACCAGGTTCATCGGTTTCTTTAAGCTATAATGTTGCTGCTAATTTTAATATCGGAACGGTGTATTGCCCTGGCTGTATTTACCAGGGTTATGTAGGAATTGGAGGCACTTTTCAAACTCTTCAATGTGAGCCCTCAATTTCTAATGGATATTCTAATACCTACAACGGAGGAAACTTTGTGGCACCTACAGTTCCTGGTGTTTACTATTTGACATACGAACTTACATTAGACTATACCTGTCAACCTATGCGGTTTAATAACAACCCGGCCAATGCTATTGGCGTATTGGTGGTAGGCCCTCCATTCCCTGCTGTTGTTGGAGGAGCAGGAAGCGTTACACTTACCAATGATGCACCATCATGCTTGCCCATTGGAACCACCACTGTAATATGGACTGCAACCGATGCATTGAACAATACCGCCACCTGTACACAAAATGTGACAGTAATACCCGGCACCATTTATTACCGTGACAGGGATGGGGATGGATTTGGTAATCCGGGTTATGCTGTTTACAACTGCTCACAGCCAGCAGGATTTATTTTAAATAATACTGATTGTAATGATGATAATGCAGGGATTACAAATACTGGATGCTCTCCTGCTGCTGCATTAAACTTTGATGGCGTGGATGATAAAATAATTGTAGCCAACGGTGCAGACCTTTCCAATAAATCATTCTCTGTAGAAATGTGGCTGAAGAAGAATGCGAATGTGGATTATGATGTTGCCTTTGCACAAGGGCCAAACTTTGGACAAAATAGAACATTGCATATTGGTTTTTCACCAGGCGGCAATAATTTCTTCTTCAATTTTTATCAAAATGATTTGAATATTGCCGTAACACCAGATTTAAACTGGCACCATTGGGCTTGTACATTTGACAATGGCACAAAACAAAGAAAGATATACAGGGATGGCGTATTGATTGCGTCGGATGTATCTCCCTCATCATTCCTTGGCGACGGAAGTACGAATATGTATATTGGTGACAATGCCTATGGGTCCAATAACTTCGATGGCAATATTGATGAACTCAGGGTATGGAATACTGTGAGAACGCAGGCAGAAATTCAGGCAGGATTGAATTGCGAAATTGCCGCACAGTCCGGATTGCTTGCAGCTTATCACTTCAATCAGGGCATTGCCGCCGGAAGCAATCCGACAGAAACAACATTAACAGATATCAGTGGAAATGGGTACACTGGAACGCTGTACAATTTTGCATTGACAGGTTCTTCTTCTAACTGGGTTGCACCCGGCGGCGTAGTTACTGGTAATACATGTGCTGCTGTCTGCAACGTTTCACTCACCACTTCAGCCGGCGATTCATTAATTGTTTGTATAGAAAGCGGCCAAACATTGGGCAATGTTTCATTAATCCCAATTGGCGGCACAGCACCATATACATTTGGCAGCACAGACAGTACCAATCTTGCACCGGGCAATTATGCCTATACCGTTACGGATGCAAACGGATGTGTGGCCAATGCTCCATTGAATGTACAGTTAACCAATTGTATTCTTCCATATTATGAACCGCCGGTAAGCGGCACAGTTGACAGCCTTATCGGATCAGAATTGACACAGTTGTATCTGTATCCGGAATCATTGATAGATACAACTGCATCAAATAATATTTTCCTTATAAAAAGAGATACCGTTACAAATGATACACTTGTATTAATTGAAGTAATTGTTATTGACGGAAATTATAATGCAGTGTATAATTTGCTTACAACTGCCACATACGGAATGCGTGACTTTATTGATAATGGTGATTCAACGCTTATCATTACAGGCTTTATGCCAATACGAAACCTGCCTAAGCTGAACCGGCTTCCGTTGTTGATTAACTACGCAAGGCCATATTTTACACCAATAGCTTCAGGCATTACAGGCATAGCGCTTTCGCAGGGTGATAAAGCAATGGTGTCTGATAAAGCAAAACTGGCATGGAAACTTTCGGGCAAAGGCGTTAAAGTGGGTGTGATGAGTGACAGTTAT
>JAYVLZ010000094.1:0-15257 GCA_043759175.1 Chitinophagaceae bacterium
TACACAAAGCCGCAGATTCGCAGATTTATATTCTTTTATTTTTCATCTGCGAATCTGCGGCAAATTTCTTTTGCACAAATTTATACGGCCTGCAGTATAAATAAATCTTTTATCTGAATAATTTCCGCTTGCAGCCTATTCCCTTTTAAAATTGTCATGAAAGTGGCATTCTGTAAAGTGTTTCTGTATCTTTGCGGCTGCTTTGAATAAACCACAAAGCCTAACACATAAAATAATGGCAAAACAACAAACACTGCATTGTTCTTTCTGCGGCCGTAACAGGGATGAGGTAAAGATTTTAATTGCCGGCCAGGAAGGACATATCTGTGAAAACTGTGTGGAACATGCACAGGAAATAATTTCGCAGGAACTGATGATCTATCCTGAATCAAAACAAAATTCCCACACTAATCATAAGCTTACTGTAAAAAAGCCTTTGGAAATAAAAAAATTCCTCGATGAATATGTAATTGGCCAGGATGATGCCAAGAAGATTCTGGCAGTGGCTGTTTATAATCATTACAAGCGGCTGAATCAAAAAATAGAAAACGATGTGGAGATAGAAAAGAGTAATATCATTATGGTTGGCGAAACAGGTACTGGTAAAACATTGCTGGCAAGATCAATAGCCCGTATGCTGAATGTGCCTTTTGCAATAGTGGATGCTACTGTATTTACAGAAGCTGGTTATGTGGGAGAAGATGTGGAAAGTATGCTGAGCCGTTTACTGCAGGCATGTAATTATGATGTGGCTGCTGCAGAAAAAGGAATTGTTTTTATTGATGAGATTGATAAGATAGCCAGAAAAAGTGATAACCCATCCATTACAAGAGATGTAAGCGGCGAAGGTGTTCAGCAGGGCTTATTAAAATTGCTGGAAGGTACAGAAGTGCTGGTGCCACCACAGGGCGGCCGTAAACATCCGGAACAAAAATTAGTAAAAGTAAATACTCAAAACATATTGTTTATCTGCGGTGGTGCTTTTGATGGGGTGGATAAACTCATTGCCCGCCGGGTAAATACACACGCCATTGGCTTTAATGTAAATAAAGAATTACAGGAGTTTCAGCAGAAAAATTTATTGCAGTTTGTAAATGCTGTGGATCTAAAACATTTTGGTTTGATTCCTGAACTGCTGGGTCGTTTACCGGTAATCACTTATCTTAATCCGCTGGATGCACCCACACTCCGCAATATTTTAACTGAACCAAAAAATGCGCTGATAAAACAATTTACCCGTTTATTTGAAATAGAGGGTATAGCCCTGACTTTTGAATCTGCGGTATATGATTTTATGGTGGAGAAAGCATTGGAGTATAAGCTTGGAGCAAGAGGATTGAGAAGTATCTGTGAAGGAATTCTTACGGATGCGATGTATGAATTACCATCTCAAAAAGTAAAAACATTTGACGTAACACTGGAATATGCCCAGCGAAAATTCAGCAACAGCAAAATAAGCATGTTGAAAGTGGCTTAATAAAATTTATGAATGAATAATGGTGCAGCTTTTTGTTGCACTTTTTTATGCAGATCAATCAGCTTTATAATCTTCTCCCCAATTTTCAAACAAACGCATTTCATTTTAGGTGATTGTAGTATTTCATTTTATTTTTACCGCTGCAATAAAAATCAATATCAATAAAACAAGTGACAAATAATTAATTATGGTTGATGTAATACTGGGCCTCCAGTGGGGCGATGAAGGCAAGGGGAAAATTGTAGATTACTTTGCACCAAACTACGATGTGATTGCCCGTTTTCAGGGTGGGCCTAATGCCGGGCATACTTTGTATGTAAACGGTGTAAAAGTGGTACTGCACCAGATCCCCAGTGGTATATTTCATGATAATACTACCAACCTGATTGGTAATGGTGTGGTACTGGATGCCGTTACATTAAAAAGGGAATGCGAAATAGTGGCTTCTATGGGCGTGGATTACAGGAAGAATCTTTACATCAGCGAACGTACTCATTTAATATTACCAACCCACCGGGCATTGGATAAGGCAAGTGAATTGGCAAAGGGTAATGATAAGATAGGTTCTACATTAAAGGGTATTGGTCCTGCATACATGGATAAAACAGGCCGTAATGGTTTAAGGGTTGGCGACCTGACGGATAAAAGTTTTACCTCTCAATACATCAAATTAAGATTGAAGCACCAGCGCCTGCTGGATAATTATAATTTCCAGGAAGACATCAGTTTATGGGAAGATGAATTTTTTGAAGCGATTGAAGAACTAAAAAAATTTAAAATTGTAAATGGAGAATATTTTATCAACGAAAAAATTCAGCAAGGCAAAAAAGTGCTGGCTGAAGGTGCACAAGGCAGTATGCTGGATGTGGATTTTGGTACCTTTCCATTTGTTACCAGCAGCAATACTATTTCAGCAGGTGTTTGTACAGGACTGGGTGTGGCGCCACAAAAAATCAGAGATGTTTTTGGCGTTTCAAAAGCTTACTGCACAAGAGTGGGCAGTGGACCATTTCCTACAGAGTTAAATGATGACATGGGTGAGTTAATAAGAAAAACAGGCAGTGAATTTGGTGCTACCACAGGCAGGCCACGCCGTTGCGGATGGATTGACCTGGTGGCATTGCAATTTGCCTGTATGATCAATGGTGTAACCAAAATTATCATGACCAAAACTGATATACTTGACAACATCCCTGAGTTAAAAGTTTGTAATGGATATAAAATAAACGGGCAGGAAAAGAATTATGTACCTTTTCAGATGAATAAGGTTGATATTGAACCAGTATACCAAAATTTTGATGGCTGGCAAACAGATATTACTGCAATAGAAAAGTATGATCAGCTTCCTGAAAAAATGAAAGAATATGTTGATTATATTAATGAATATTTAAAGGTTCCGGTTAAGTATATCAGTAATGGCCCGGGAAGAGATCAGATTGTGGTGGCCGATTAAAAAAAATATTTAAAAAAAAGTGCCAATTTAATTTGGCTAATTAAAAATCTCTAAGAAATTTTACAATATAATTTCTGAACTATGGCAGCAAAATCAATCAAAGGAAAAAGTACAACTCCAAAAGCTGAAGAGCTTGATAAAAAAACATCTGCAAAATCAACTCCAAAATCCAAAAAGGATATTGATGAAGATGAGGATGACGATGATGAGATTGAAGAGGATGTGAAACCTGCAAAGAAAGGTAAGGCATCTTCTAAAAAGGCTAAAGATGAAGACGATGATGATGAGGAGGATGAAGTGGAAGTGGACGATGATTGGGAAAAGACGGAAGAAGGCGATGACTGGGATCCGGATTTTGCTGAATTTGATGTACCTAAATCAAAAGAAAAAAAAGCACCAGGTAAAAAAGCAGCCAAAGATGAAGAGGAAGAGGAGTTTAAGGTAGATGAAGAATTCAAAGACCTTGGATTTGATGATTTTGATGGTGGTGGATTTGATGATGATGATGATTTTTAAACCTGCTGCATAAGGTGGGACTGTAGCTGAAATAAATTAAAGTGAAAGAGGCTGTTACATTCCCGGTAAATAATTTTGAATCAATAAAATTAAAGATGCTGAATTGGGCAAACCAGTTCGGCATCTTTTGTTTTCTGGATAACAATGGTTATCATTTTGAAGCGCCTGCATTTGAATGCCTGCTGGCTGTGGGGTGTAAGCATAATTTAAAAGCCAATGCTGGAAATGCTTTTGATCAGCTGAAAACATTCGGCAGGCAAAATAATGGGCAGTGGCTTTTTGGTCACTTCGGTTATGATCTTAAAAATGAAACAGAGTATCTTCATTCCGAAAATTTTGATGGTATCCGGTTTCCTGATATGCATTTTTTTGTTCCGGAATTTGTTTTGAAACTGAACAGGGAGCAATTAACTATTTATACTGAATCCGGAGCAGCAGAAATTTTCAAAGCCGTTAATGAAACACACACAGCAATGGTATCTAAAAATGATAAACCATTTGTGATAGAGAGCCGCATATCAAAAACTGATTATATAGACAGGGTAAAAAAATTGCAGGCTCACATGCTTCGTGGTGATTGCTATGAAATAAATTTTTGCCAGGAGTTTTTTGCTATGGATGCAGGCATTAACCCCGTTGCTGTTTATAAAAAATTATCTGCTATATCTCCCAATCCTTTTGCTGCTTTGTATAAACTGGATGACAAGTACTGTATTGGCGCAAGCCCGGAGCGGTATATAAAGAAAGCAGGTAACAGAATTTTTTCACAACCCATAAAGGGAACGGCTAAACGAAATTTATCTGATCATGTAGCAGACGAACGCAACCGGTGGCACCTGGTAAACAGCAGTAAAGAGAAAAGCGAGCATGTAATGGTAGTGGACCTGGTGAGAAATGATTTAAGCCGGATATGTAAAGAAGGCACGGTAAAAGTGGAAGAGTTATTTGGCATTTACAGTTTTCCACAAGTACACCAGATGATCAGCACTATTGGTGGGGAGACAGCAGAAGGGTTGCACTGGGTGGATATAATAAAAGCTACTTTTCCTATGGGGTCTATGACAGGTGCCCCCAAAAAAAAAGTGATGGAATTGATAGAAGCCTATGAGCAAACCAAACGTGGTGTTTATTCCGGGGCTATTGGATTTGTTTCACCACAAAGTAATTTTGATTTTAATGTGGTGATAAGAAGTATTGTTTACAACAGTTCAAATAAATATTTATCATTCCAGGCTGGAAGTGCAATTACTTATTACAGTGAGGCCGAAGCAGAATATAATGAATGCCTGTTAAAAGCACAGGCAATTAAAGAAGCGTTAATGTAAAATGGTGCTGGATTAATTTATACAAATTGATTGTAAAAAAAATAGCAGCGGTATATTGGTTTTATCCTTATACCGGCTGCTTCAAAAGTAGTCTTGTGGTAGTTAACTCAGATGGTAAATGATTTTCAATTATTTCATCTATAAAATACCTATCTATAAATCTTCAATATAGATTTACAGAATGTTATTTTTCATTTAATAATATCGGTTTTTTTCGATGATTGAATTTGTAAAGCGGGTATCACAAAATAACAGAACAATTTCAATAAGAGAAATAGTACAAAGGATAAACTTTAAGTAGTTTATATACTACATTTTTGTAGTTGTTTGTACTACAAATATTCCCGTTATTATACCTTAGGTTAATTTAAGTATACTGTAAAAAGTTAAAGGAGGCTATTTTCAATAGCATAAAGGATTAGGTTGGCATTGTTTTTCATATTCATTTTTGCCATCACCCTTGCTCGGTAAGTGCTTACAGTGGTTACGCTTAAGGAAAGACTTTCTGCTATTTCGGATATTGCCTTGCCCGAGGCAATCATTTTGAAAACATTAAATTCCCTTGTGCTCAGGGTTTCATGCAGTTTTTTTTCGCTGTTCCTGTTCATTGTATCTGCAATTTTTTCTGCTATGGATACGGTGATGTATTTTTTCCCAAGTAATATCCTGCGTACAGCAGTAACCAACTCGTCGGGGGCAGTATCTTTACAAAGATAGCCTGACCCACCAGCTTTTAAAACCCTTATAGCATATTGTTCTTCAGGATGAATACTAAGTATTAGTACAGGGAGGGAAGGAGTTATTTGCTTGATATGCAGCAATGCTTCCAGTCCGCTTTTACCGGGCATGGCGAGATCTGATATTACAATATCCCACTTTTCTTTAATTACTTTTTTTATCAGTTGGTCAGCATCTGATACTTCCTCTATGAGAGAATCAGTAAATTCTTCCGCCAGTATTTGCCGTAAACCTTTTCTTACTATCGTATGATCATCTGCTATCAATATTCTTATCATAAAATTTTCCAGCTATATTTTAACTATAAATTTTTAAACAGGCACTGTTACAGATACGGTAGTACCCACTCCCGGATAACTTTTTATCTCATACCTGCCACCCATTTCTTTTGTGCGTTCCTCCATTCCCAATAAGCCCAATGTTTTTTTACTGTCAATATTTTTATATATAAATCCTTTACCATCGTCTGTAATTGTAAGGGTAAGTTTGTTCCTGTCTAACTTAAGCGAAGAAACAATTTTTTTGGCATCTGCATGGCGGGCAACATTAGTAAGTGATTCCTGGAATATTCTGAACAGGCCTGTTTTAAGCCTGGCGGGAACTTCTTTATTATTGGTTAAATTAATAAACGCTGTGGAAATACCGGACCGTTTTTCAAATTCTGTACTTTGCCACTCCATAGCAGCCAGCAAACCGAGATCATCCAGTATACTTGGCCTCAGTTCCATTGAAATTTTTCTTACAGACTTGATGGTATCCTCTATTAACATCATGGTGGCAGCAAATTTTTCTTTTATCTCAATTTCCTGCGGAATACATTTTTTATTTAACCAGGAAATATACATTTTCAAACCTGTAAGTTGCTGCCCAAGTTCATCGTGTATTTCCCTTGCCATATTGGTTCTTTCCTGCTCCCTTATATCCTGCAGGTGATTTACTAATTGTTTTATTTGCAGGTACGAATGTTGTAGTTTTTCCTCTGCTTTAATTATTTCTGTAATATCCTGTCCGCTCCCTTTAAGACCAACCACCGCTCCTTCTGTATTTAATATTACCTCACCGATACCCAAAATATGTTTTACTGTACCATCTTTGGTAATAATGCGGTGCTGGTATTGGTATCCCTTTGAATTTTCAATAGCATTCTTCATTACATTATCTAATTTTTCCAGGTCATCAGGATGAAATTTATTCCGGAAGTATTCATACAGGTCTTTCGCTTTCACATGCTCAGCTTCAAAAATATGGTATAATTCTTTTGACCATTTTAACTCATACGTTTCCAGGTTAAATTCCCAACTTCCTATTTTAGCAATCGCCTGCGCCATGTTTAGCATTTCTTCATTACGTTTCAATTCTTCTTCTGCTTTTTTACGGTCACTGATATCTACAAAAGTTACTACTATTTGTTTAAGCTTGCCAGATAAACCATATTCAGGAAATGCAGTAACCAGTACCCACGTATTTTCTTTTTTTTGCTTGTTACTGATGCCAAAAATCATATTGTGCAAAGGCTGGCCGGTTGTTAATACTTTCATTACCGGGTATTCGCTTAAGTCTAATTTTTTTCCATCTGCTGTTACAAAATCCCATTCTCTGGCAGTCGCCTTCTTTTCCAATATTTGCCCAGAAGAAAATCCAAGCAACCTGGAAGCTTCATGATTACTCAGTAATATGCTGGTATCGGGTCTGTGTACTATCACCCCTGCATGAAGATGCTCAATAAGGTGTTTATAATGTTCTTCGCTTTCTTTGAGTGCAAGCTCTGCTTTCTTTTTAAAAGTAACATCTTTGAAAAAAATGGAAAGCCCATCCAAAGAAGGGTAAATATCATTTTCCAGCCATAAACTTAATGGGCTGTAATAATTTTCCAGTAAACAATATTGCTGTGTTTTAAAAGATTGCAGGCATGCATTATTAAAGTCTTCACTGGCAGTTTCCGGGAAATCTGTAAAGATATTTTTCCCAATCATTTTTCCCGGATCATATCCCAAAATTTCTCCGGCCTTTTTATTTACAAACGTAAAAGTAAAATTATGGTCCAGTGCAAGGAACCCATCTGTAATACGTTCCAGGATATTGATGGTTTCTCCAGTTTTAATTTTTACCTGTTGCTCCAGTTCAGTATTAAATATTTTTAATTCTTTTTCTAATTCTTTTCTTTGAGTGATATCCCGGTGTACAGAAACGTAGCCTGTTATTTCTTCATCTTTATCTATAATAGTGTTAATAGAGGCCAGTATGAATAAAGTTTCGCCATTTTTTTTGATGACTGTATATTCATCTTTGTAAGAGCCTTTTTCCTGGAGTACTGTAAAACTGCTCACAGAATCTTCATCACTAATATCCACTTTAAAAAGTGAGCTAATGGGTTTTCCAATAGCTTCGGTTGCAGAAAAACCATACATTTCCGAAGCATATTTGTTCCAGGTTTTTACAATAAGATTTTTATCTGTAGTAAAGATTGTGTCAGGAATGGTATCAAGGAGTGATGCCTGCATCCTTATCTGGATAGCTGTTTCATTTCTTTTCTTTATATCATTATTAATGATCAGGAGAAATAAAACCAGTATCACAAAAAAAATAAAGGCCAGCAGGAAAAACCGGTACGTAGTATTTTGAGCTGATTTTTCAAGATACGCATTTGACTGATTCAGCAGATTGCGGTCAGCATCCTCAATTTGTAATGCCCAATTTTTTATGCTGTCAGTTAGTTTTAAACCGGTTCCTTTATTCATCATATCCAGCACAGGATTAATACCAGCACTATCATACAGCGAAATAGTTTCCCTGGAGTTTTCAATTTTTTTTATTAATAAAGATTTTAATGCTGAAATTACAATGAGCCTTTCAGGAATGTCTGACAGCATATTGTTAAGTCTGCCTGTATCTGATGCAAGTTTTGCTATTGCTCTTGAATAAGGTATGCTGAAATTTTCTTTAGATGAAAAAATATATCCACGTTGTGTATTTTCCACGGCCTGGAGGTTGCTTAATAAGGTTTCATTTAGTGCTAAAAATTTTAATGAACTTTTTACTTTAATATTTAGAGCTTCTGTTTGTCTCATATTGCGGTAGGTAGCCACCACAAAGATGATAACGCATAAAAGCGTAAGTAAAAAAAATATCGGGATAATAATTTTAGTTGAAGCTTTTTTCATTTCACCAGTGGGAGATCAATTTAAAACTACTAACAGGTTTGTACCCATTCTTTCTTTTATTAAAAATGAATTATACATAATTGGAATTACTATAAAGTTATAAATAAATCCGGCTAATGCAGGCTGCATTAAGCCGTAATGGAAAATAAAAAGGAAATATTTTTTTCTTTTATTATCAACTACTTTTATCTGCGTTAAAAAAACACTTTATTTTTTTAGTATATTGAAGATTGAAATTAATACAACTTCATCACTTCTTTTTGTAAAGGGCTCAATTACCCAATTATCAAATCTTAAAAAACTTTTCGCATGAAAAAAATTCTTTTTGTTTTTGTACTTACTATTTCCATCAATGCAATGGCACAAAAAATCTACCTGCATTGTGGTAAACTGATAGATGCTGTTAATAACACAACTCTTAGCAGTAAAACAATTGTGGTAGAGAATAATAAGATTATTGATGTGCTGGAAGGGTATGTAAACCCCGGTGCTGATGACAAAGCAATTGATCTTAAAAATAAAACAGTAATGCCGGGCTTAATGGATATGCATGTGCATATGGAAACTCAAACCAAACGCAACTCAGCAAGTGAGCGCTTTACAAGGGAATCACAGGATGTAGCTTTTCAATCGGTGAATTATGCACAGGTTACTTTAATGGCTGGCTTTACCACGGTTAGGGATTTGGGTGGAAGCAGGGTGAATATTTCATTGAGAAATGCTATTAATAATGGAACTACAGCAGGGCCAAGAATATATACGGCAGGGAAATCAATTGCTACCACCGGCGGGCATGCGGATGCAACCAATGGTTTAAAAAGAGAATTTAGCGGAGATCCGGGTCCGGTAGATGGTGTGGTAAATGGCGCTGATGAATGCAGGCAGGCAGTGCGTCAACGGTATAAAGAAGGTGCTGACCTGATTAAAATTACTGCAACGGGCGGAGTGCTGAGCCAGGCAAAAGATGGCAGCGGTGCACAGTTTACGGAGGAAGAGATTAAAGCTATTGTAGAAACAGCAAAAGATTATGGTTTTAAAGTGGCGGCCCATGCTCATGGAGCCGAAGGAATGAAAAGAGCTATCAGGGCAGGAGTAACATCTATTGAACATGGAACTTTTATGGATGACGAAGCAATTGAATTATTTAAAAAATATGGTACCTGGTTAGTACCCACCATTATTGCTGGAAAATCTACTGCAGACTCAGCAAAAATTCCTGGATATTATTCTGATATTGTAACGCCAAAAGCTTTGGCCACGGGCCCGAAGATACAGGCCACTTTTACAAAAGCATATAAGGCTGGCGTAAAGATTGCATTTGGAACAGATGCCGGTGTGTACATGCATGGAAAAAATTACATTGAGTTTCAGTATATGACTGAAGGAGGTATGCCGGCAATGGAAGCAATTAAAAGCGCTACTATCAGTGCTGCTACTTTATTAGGAGTGGAAAATATACTGGGTACCATCCAAAAAGATAAACTTGCGGACATTATTGCAGTAGATGGAGATCCATTAAAAGATATTAGTGTGATGGGTAAAGTGGTATTTGTAATGAAAGATGGAAAGATTTATAAACAATAATATTTTTTTGATAACAGCATAATTATTTTATAGAAAAATGAAACAATCAATTGATGAACTGGAAAATATCATCAGTAATTATACTCCTTTATTATACAAAATAAATGAACCTAATTTTGTATTAAAACCTGCTCCTGAAAAATGGAGTAAAAAAGAAATACTGGGTCACCTGGTGGATTCAGTTCAAACCAATATCCGCCGCTTTATAGTGGCTCAGTACGAAGAGCAGCCTCATATTGTATATGCACAAAATTTTTGGGTAACTGCAGCAGGTTACCAGCAGTATGATACAAATGATCTGATTGCTTTGTGGCAATTACTGAATAAACATGCCTGTGTTATTCTAAAAAATATTCCTGATGGTTTTGAGAAAAAGGAATGCCTTACAGGTACGTTGCATACAATTGAATGGCTGGCTCAGGATTATAATAAACATTTGCTGCATCACCTCCACCAGGTACTTAGTATGGAGCCAGTGCCGTACCCTTAAAAGAAAAATACCGGACTTTCACCCGGTATTATAAAACACGAACTGATTGGATAATATCTTATTGCCTGGTTACCTGTTTGATGATATTTCCTTCGCTGCTGTTAACCCGGATGATATACATTCCGGATGGCAGTGGAGATAATTCGTTTAGCGCAACATAATTAGTGCCTTTGGTGAGCTGGACATTTTTTGATACCAATTCTTTACCATTCATACTGATTACTTTTACATTGGCGGTTTCATTTTTGTTCCAGTCAACATTGATGTTAACATAGCTGCTGAAAGGATTAGGAGAAACAGTAAATCCAATGGTTCCTGTCTTTAATCTCACTGATATTATCTTAGAATAACTGCTTCTTCCATCCAGGTCTGTCTGTTTAAGCCTGTAGTAAATAGTAGTGTTTTTTACAGTACTAATATCATCATTAAAAGAATAGTTTTTTTCAACACTTGTATATCCTGAACCTTCAATGGTTCCTGCATTGATGAATGTTTTTCCATCAGCGCTTCTTTCAATTGTATAATTACGGCAGTTTATTTCCATGGTGGTTGTCCAGTTCAGCTTTACCACATTCGATGATGCAAGGTTGGCCAAAAAAGTTTTTAATGTTACCGGTAATGGCCCTCCCATTGGTTCTAAAATAGCCGTACCGTCATCTGTAGATTTTACTCCTGCATCAGAAAAAGCCGTTATCCTTGTTACATTAATGATTGGAGGAACATAGCCGGCAGTACCCGGATCATTAACTGTTGCCTGGAATTCTATTTCAAAAGATTCGTCCGTGGCCAATATACCACCCTGCGTTTCATTAGCGCCATTTCCAACTCTGAATACAAGTACATTTTCGCCATCAATGAAATCTAACTGGTCGTCATATTCATTATCTGTAAGAACTTTATTTGATTCTATCCCTGCACAGTAAATGAATTTAACAGAGCCCGGGATGTAGGTAACTGAATTAGGAAGCGTATCTGTGATCACACAAAAGTTGGCATTTCCCTTACCTGTATTTTTTCCTTTCAATGTGAATGTGAGCACTTCGTTTGCTTCTGCAATGTGATTATTATTGGCATCCTTTACAAATTTGTCAATTACCACGGTTGGTTCGTTAGTCTTAATTTGAAAGGTGAAAATCCCAGGAAAATACCGGTCTTTTTCGGTGCCAAATTCTAATGATACAGTAGTGTCACCTGGTTTAATACTGTATCCACTCCCAACATAAAACTGATCTATATCAATACCCATTTGATTGGTATAATTTGGATTTTTAGTGGTTATATGCTTACCCGTATCTGTAATCGTTCCATTCCAGGGATTATCAATAGCATTTAATTCATTGTAAAAATTGGTACCGTTTATTTTTAAGTAATCCAGGTTGAGTTTTGCATCTCCTTCCCAAATCATAGCACCAATTTTTGCATCTCTAAGACTTATTGGTCCAGATGGAACATTAAGACCGGTAAGTGTTACGGAAGATACCTCAACCGAACCGCCATTATATACCTGCTGAAAACCATCATATACCCGAACGCTATTGTACACAGAAGAAGCCAGATTTTCATAAACTACTACAATGCACCAGCCTGCGTAGTTACCACCATCATCTATCGATCCTGTAGAAGCAGCTACATTACCAACCGTATAGATACCGCTTCCGTTTGCCTGTATAAAAGGAGTAATATCTATATATGCCTGGTATTGATTGTACGTGTTGCTGCCAGCACCGATGCTGTTTTTATCTAATTGCGCTGCGGCGTATTCTGTATATGCCCCACCGTTACCATATCTGATCTTTACTCTTCTGAAAGTATCAAGTGAAAGATTAAAATCACTATTCTTTACACTGGCACCCCAATACAGCCTGGCAAGCCTGATGGTATTGCCGCCTGCTGGTAATGAAAGGTCTGCTGAAGAAGAGTTTCTTGTGCCTGCACCAGCGCCGGTTTTACCATCTATGTCTACATATTGAATATTGGAATTGTCATTTCCATAACTGCTGTTTCCGTTAGCCCGGTTATCATTCATTTTTGCAGTGTCCGCCACGCCATTGTTTACAATGTGTGTGAGCGTATTACCAAACATGGTTGTACCTCCTTTAATATTGTCAGAAAAAACTTTTGTGTAATTTCTGAATTGTGCATTACTACTATTTGAAGTGGATAGTGCAATTCCGATAAGAACCATGTTTGATTTGGTTCGCCAGAGTTTAAGTTTGTAAATAAATGTTTTCATAATAGGTCTGTTTTTGTTTAATTAAAAACTTTTCAGAACCTTTAACAATTTTAAGGCTCCCGCCTTTGCTTTCCTAATATATGCCAGAAAATAAAAAATTGATAATGAGTTGTTTATCTAAAATGGAGGCAGAGACTTTCTCCCTATTATGGAAAAACTTTGGTGATATGGAATGAGTTATCGACACCCCTGCGAAATCAAACAAACAACCTTTGAAGAATAACACATTCGCTATTTGAAGAGCTTTTAGCAGGATAATTCCCAGGCATTTTTATAAAAAAAAACCAGCCATTTGGCCGGTTCCTTTTGTATGTTATTTCAATTTTAATTAATAGTTCTTCTCTCTTAATGGTATACGCTTTCTGCCTTCCTCACTGGGCTTTCTGAAGCCACCATCAGCTTCATTCATACGTATTATGCGGCCATTATATTTTTTACCGTCCAGGCTTTTGATCATTTTACCAGCAGCATTTTTATCAATTTCCACCCAGCTGTTCATTTCCTTCATATCAATTCTTCCCAGTACTTCTTTGTTCAGGTTGCTTTCGTCTAACACAAATTGCAGGAAACTTGATTTATAAAATCCATCCTTGGTACCAAGATTAATAAATAATCTTGTATAGCCATTATCTCTTTGGTTGAAATTGCTGCGGTCTTTTCTTACAGCATCCCTGTCCCTGTTGCTATTATTACCGAACTCAGATCTTTGTCTTTCGCCTCTTGAATTTGCATTCAGGTCTTCGGCGTTCTCATAGTATTTAAGAAAATCGTTGAATTCCAGTGCTGCTATTCTTTGCAGTATTTCTTCTTTGCTAACCTCGGCAAATTTTTCTGTAAGGTCAGCCATGTACGTTTCATAGTCACCATGAGATACATCTGCCTGCATCAGTTTGTCCATAAAGTGAAAAAACTTTTTACGGCAAACATCTTTTCCGCTTGGGGCATCCATTTTATGAAATTGTGAATTGACCATACGTTCCAGTTGTTTTATTTTATAAGACTCCCTGCTGTGAACGATAGAAATACAGATGCCGCTTTTTCCGGCACGGGCTGTACGGCCGCTTCTGTGGGTGTAAACTTCCATATCATCCGGCAGTTCAAAATTGATCACATGGGTAATGCCATCTACATCAATACCTCTTGCTGCCACATCTGTTGCAATCAGTAACTGCAGGTGCTTTTGGCGGAAACGGCCCATCACTTTATCTCTTTGCTGCTGCGTAAGATCACCATGCAATGCTTCAATATCATATCCTTCCCTTACTAATTTTTCAGCAATATCCTGTGCATCGGCTTTGGTTCTTGTGAAGATGATACCATACATGCCGGGATTAAAATCAATGTATCTTTTCAATGCTTCGTAACGGTGATGTGCTGCTACGGTCATGAATTGATGATCGATGTTAACATTGCCGCTGTTCTTTTTTCCAACAGTAATTTCTTTTGGGCTTGTCATGAAGTTTTTAGCGATAGCCCTTACTTCCGGCGGCATGGTGGCACTGAACAGCCAGATGCTTTCCCTGTTAATGGTATTTTTTAAAACAAAATCAATATCATCCCTGAATCCCATATTCAGCATTTCATCTGCTTCATCCAGCACCACATATTTTACTTTTTGCAGGTCAATTGCTTTACGTTCTATCAAATCAATTAGTCTGCCCGGAGTTGCCACCACAATGTGTACACCTTTCTTAAGGTTTCTTATCTGCATAGTGATGGATGCACCACCATAAACGGCTTCTGTAAAAACTCCTTTGCTATGTTTTGTAAACAGCGCAATATCGTTGGTAATCTGCAGGCACAATTCCCTGGTAGGACAAACTATTAATGCCTGTGGATGTCTGTCTGCTTTACTAATCAGGTTCAGCAAAGGCAAGCCAAATGCGGCTGTTTTTCCAGTACCTGTTTGAGCAAGACCTACAAAGTCAGTGGTGCCGGATAATAAAATGGGAATCGCCTGTTCCTGGATTGGGGTAGGGGTTTCAAATCCTAAATCGGTAATCGCTTGTACTAATTGTTCGTTTAAGCCTAAGGCTTCAAATGCATTCATGTAAATTTTCTTTTTTACTTACATGAAATGCTATTTGCCTGTTGCTGTGCTACTTAAATACTTTATAGAGAAAGTAAAAACTAAATTCAACAGCCTGTGAGGCACCCCATGTAATTCTCGTTAATAAAATTAAACCGGCGCAAAAGTAGGTTTTTTTAATTTGATGCCCCAAACGAATCACTACGGCTTCTGAATATTGTATTCATTCGTCGTTGTTATTCAATAGATGC
>JAYVLZ010000095.1:0-3786 GCA_043759175.1 Chitinophagaceae bacterium
ACATATTTTACGCAATAGTGCACATATGGGCATGTGGGAAGAAACGGATAAGGTGAATGAAATGCTGCTTGAATTTTCAGCTACCAATTAAAGAAGTTGATATTTTTTAAATTACTGCACAAGTAAATTTAAACCAGGAAAAAATTGCATTCAGCTGATTAAAATCTTAATTTCAATAAAAATTAATGTATGAAAGCGTGTCAACCAATTATTCTTATTTTTTTTATTCTAACGGGTAATTTTTGTTTTGCACAAAAAAATATCCAACAAAGCAGTACCCTGCACAAACAAAACATTACAAGCAGGCCAAACCAAGTTGATTGCACACCATTGCCTATCCCCAATACTTGCACTAATTATATACAAAATAATAATTTTACCCCATCAAGTAATCCTCCAAACGTTTATGATCCTTCTAACATTAATCATTTCACTAACCCATTCTTCCTAAACTTAGTGCCAAATTGGTATAGTACACACGGCACACCACAAGTATATGATGGCGTCAACGGAATAACATTTTTTTCACCACCTCCTCCTTTTCCCTCAACTGGTTGTGCTTACTTGCTGGCGGGGGTAGATGAAAATGGTACTAACACTTATGGAGAAGGTATAGTGCAAAAAATTCCAGTTTTACAAGTAGGGAAAAATTATTTATTAAGCTTTTTTAAAAGGATACGTAACACCCCAATACAACCGTCTCTTGACTTTTTTGACATCTATGCTATGAAATGCAGCGATTATCAGTTATTCAATCCTTCAACTAATACATATCCGGTTCCGCCTGTAAATGCAAAAAAAATTTATTGCGAAACACAGGTAACTAATAAAAATTGGCAACAGGTTTTTGTAAAATTTACTGTAGATGATAATTATGATATGATTTGGATATTCCCACATCAAAACTATCCTCAAAATCAAACAACCTCGGGTATATATTTTGCCTATCCCCAAATAATTGATGACTTTTCTATTACAGCTGGCCCTGTACCTATGCCAATACCTCCAAATTGCTCTGTTACTATTGGCCCAGCAATACCTAATTGTAATATTATTGCTAATACCATATATATTTGGTATGGCCCAGCAGGTCAGGTTATTAATGCGCCAGCAAATCAACAAATACAAGTTGATGCAAGTATTAGTGCTAATGTTGGTAACTGGACATTAAGAATGACTGTTCCAAATGTAATAACAACAAATAACACATGTAGCCAAAATTCTAATATAGAAGCAACAGTTAATGTTCCAATATGTCAAAGTTGTAATCCTGTGATTTCACCTTCTGGACCTATCGATTACTATACCCCTGTCGATGGAGCACCAAATGGCAGACTTCTTACTTCAAATATTATGACTGCCAACCAGTGGTATTTTAATAATGTTGCAATTACCAACGCAAATGGGTACACTTATGATATTAAAAATGAGTGGGGTAATAATGCAGGAGGTGATTATTACACAATAAATAATGGTTGTAAGTCAAATACTGTTCATGTAGATTTTAAACATTATGGATATGGCCGGTATGGTGAAGAAGATTTTAATAGACTTGGTGCTAAAATACATCCTGTTCAAACATCAAACTATTATTGTTACAACACTACAAATAATTTTATCCAACAATTTGATCTTGGTCCAACGGCAACTTATAAATGGAATTTCCCTGTTTATTTCCCAACTGGCGGAGTACAAAATATTTCATTAACACCAGGGAGTGATAATTCAAACTCAAATCAAGCTCAAGTTAATATTAGTGGGCCTGCAGGGTCTACCTTAACATATGTGCAAGGAATTGCAAACTTAAATGGAAGAGAAATTATTTTAGACTACTATCACACCTTGAGTCATCCAATTTATACTAGTACTAACCAGCAAGTATGTGCAAATGCTGGCCAATACATTAGAAATTTTGGCGGCAGCAGCATTGAAACTATCCCTGGTGGTTCAGGTTTTGATTGGGAAGAATATGATTTTGGTTTGTCTGGTATAATATTCTCTGGGCCAGGTGCCGGACAGAATTCAGTAACCATTCCTGGAAGAAGCACCCCACAAGCGATGACAGTTAAATTTTCTGGAAGCTCCTTTGTGCAAAAACACTTTTATTATAATTGGGGCGGATGTTATGAAGAAAAATATAACGTAACCCTTTTAAATGGTTGTAAAACAAATGAAAAAGCAACCTCAGAAATCAAAATATATCCAAATCCAAGTATAAACAAAATAACAGTATCATCTACTGAAGCCATTAACTATATTGAAATTTCAGATTTAATGAATCCTCTATTAAAAAGGATAAAAGTAAATAACACAAAATCGGTATTGATAAACGTACAGGACCTAAAACCCGGCATTTACAACTGTAAAATAACAACCGATAAAGGCGTTGAAAACCAAAAACTCATAATCCAACGCTAATATTCCCAATAGTTCAAGCATGAAAAATGCTGTCTTCAATAAAAGACAGCGTTTTTCGTTATTTTTAGGTCTATTAAGCAAATGAAAAAAGCCTTATTCATAATTTTATTGAGTTCTTCTTTTTTAAGTGTGTTTGCCACGCACATAATTGGCGGGGAAATGCGCTATGAATATATTGGCCCTGGTGCAGCAGCAAATACAAAACAATATAGGATAAGGCTATTACTTTTAAAAGGAGACAGCCCAATAGGTGCAGACCTGATAACACAATATATCGTAGGCGTATTTAATAACGATAATGGGCAAAAAATAATTGGCTCCGCCGCAAACAGTAACTGGGCTGCTGTTGAAGATTTTCCTGGCAAGCTCCCCGTTCCAATTCTTGTTGCGCCATGTACAACCGGAGATACCGTTTTATTGTACACCTATAAAACCTACTCTTTCATAATCACATTACCAAATAATACTGGTGGTTATACCGTGGCTTTTCAAACTTTCAGCAGACAAAATTCTAATAATATAGTTAATAATCAAGGCGCAACTTACAGCTGCGCCATTCCAGGGCTAAATGTATTATCCGCAGCACTAACAGATAATTCCCCAGTTTACAAATTACCCATATCTGTAATTTGTGAACAATCCCCCTTTGCACTTGACTTTAGTGCAACTGATGCTGATGGAGACTCTTTAGTATATAATTTTTGTAACGCATTTAATGGTGGTGCCGCAACTCAGGGAGATTATCAAGACCCCGTAGGTCCTCCTTATGGTTCTGTTAATTATGTTAATCCTTATACGGCTTCATCACCAATGGGGCCACAGGTTACCATAAATCCCAATACAGGAATAATTTCTGGCATTGCGCCTAATGCCGGAAGATATGTTATTTGTGTTTGTGCTTCAGTATATCGCAATGGTTCTTTAATTGCAGTACATAGGAAAGATCTTATTGTTGCAGTTAATACCTGCTCTCCACTTAAAGCCAACCCCACTTTTGACCCCATAACTTGCGATGGTTTTACTGTTACGCTTACAGAAGCCAGCAGTGGAAACCCGGATACCTTTGTTTGGGATTTTGGGGATCCGGCCAGTGGTGCATCTAACACATCCAACCTTCAAATACCTACCCACACTTTCTCAGATACCGGCGTTTTTAATATAAAATTAGTGGTATCAATTGCAGGGCAATGTATAGATTCTGTAACTAAACCTATAAAAGTTTATCCCGGTTTCTTCCCTAAAATTTCAGTAGCCGGGCAATGCAAAAACACCCCAATCCAATTTACCGATCTTACCACTGCTACTTACGGTTCACCCAATTCGTGGAACTGGAACTTTGGTGATATTGGTTCACCTTCAAATACATCA
>JAYVLZ010000096.1:0-17134 GCA_043759175.1 Chitinophagaceae bacterium
TCATTATCGGCTAAAGTAATTATATTCGCAACTGTGTAACTCCACACAATATAAAAGAAAACCTTTCGTTTAAAACTTTGCAAAACGAACGCACATGCAAAAAATACTTTCTGTAAAAAATCTGGTACTCCTAACAGCAGTAACCTTCTCCATCGCATCCTGTAAAAGTGGTGGCAAGTCCGGTAAAAGCGGCAAATCCTCCGTTACAGGCTGGAACTATGATGACAAAAACATGGGTAATTACCATGTAAACAAAATGAAATATCCAAAAGCCGGCCCGGGTTTAATATTTGTACAGGGTGGTACTTTTGTGATGGGTGCAAAAGATGAAGATGTAATGGGAGACTGGAATAATACTCCACGCCGTGTTACAGTTCCTTCCTTTTTCATTGACGAAACAGAAGTAGCCAATGTACATTACCGTGAATATATTTACTGGTTAGAAAATACTTTTAGTGGTGATACGGCTATTTTGAGAAAAGCATTGCCTGACACTTTATGCTGGAGGGAAGAGCTGGCTTACAATGAGCCTTATGTTGAATATTATTTCCGTTATCCGGCTTATAATTTCTACCCTGTAGTGGGTGTTACCTGGCAGCAGGCACATGATTTTTGTGCCTGGAGAACAGACAGGGTTAATGAACTAAACCTGATTGAAAAAGGATATCTTAAAAAGGATTTTGTAAAGAAAGAATTGAAAGGCGGAGGCGCTGAAGGTTCATTTAACACTGAATCTTATTTGTTAAATCCTGAATTTATAAAAGGAAGAAGCAAACCAAAGAAATCAGAATTTAAAGATGTTAGTGGCAAACCAAGGTCAAATGTTAAGATGGAAGATGGTATCCTGAATATGGGTTACCGACTGCCAACTGAGGCGGAATGGGAATATGCAGCTTATGGTTTGTACGATCAAAACCCAAGCCCAAGAAAAAAAGAAAGCGGAAGCGGAGAAGAATTGATCTCTAACCAACAAATATATTCATGGAGTAAAAACCCTAACGGTATACGTGATAACCGCAGGGGTCACTGGCAGGGTAAGTTTCTTGCCAACTTTAAACGTGGAAGTGGTGATAACATGGGTGTTGCCGGAGGTTTGAATGACCGTTCTGCTATACCGGGTAATATAAAATCATTCTATCCCAACTCTTTTGGTATATATAACATGAGTGGTAACGTTTCTGAGTGGGTACAGGATACTTACAGGCCCTTAACTTCGGCAGACGGTGAAGATTTTAACTACTTCCGTGGTAATAAATTCCAGAAGTATTATAAAAATGGTTCCGGTGAATTTGAAAGAGATTCATTGGGCCGCCTTAAGAAAGTGGACATTAATGATGAAGAAACAAAAAGCCGTCGTAATTACCAGCACAATTATGCTTTGAACCATTTAGATGGTGACTCAGCAAGCCAGGCCACTTATCAATACGGAGTAACAACTTTAATAAGTGACAACTCTAAAGTATTTAAAGGCGGTAGCTGGAATGACAGGGCTTACTGGCTTTCACCTGGTGCACGCAGGTTCTTAGAAGAAGATCAATCTTCAAGTACCATTGGTTTTAGATGTGCTCAAACCTATATGGGTTCTCCTGAAGGTCCTGGTTTTAAAGAAGGTAATATCTTCGGCAAACGCCGTCAGAACACAAGGAAGAAAAAATAACTTCAGCAGTTAAAATATTTAAACCCTCCGATTAATAATCGGAGGGTTTTTTAATGTTTATTACTGAAATGAGGTTGGCTTAAAAATTTGTATCCTAAACTTTTGAGATTACAAATAATAAAAGTATTAATGCTAATCTCTGAGTACTCCGCTCCTCTGCGTGACAGTTATTATATTGATTTTATTGAAAACATAATTCGTTCTTCCTATTTTTGACACATGCAAATACAAGATTTATACAAATTATACCTGGCTCATCCATCTATACAAACTGATACCAGGAAACTACAGGAAGGTGATTTATTTTTTGCCCTCAAAGGTCCCAATTTTAATGGAAATAAATTTGCACAACAGGCTTTAGATGCAGGTGCAGCCTATGTAATAATAGATGAACCTGCAGATTTTTCTGATGAAAGGCTGATCATTACGGATGATGCTTTAAATACTTTGCAACAGTTAGCAAAATATCATCGCCAGCAATTTGATAACTTGTCCCGCCCTGGCGGGATTCCTTTTATCGCCATCACTGGCAGCAATGGAAAAACCACTACCAAAGAACTGGTGCATGAAGTGCTCAGCAGTACTTACATCACTTATACCACCAAAGGCAATTTGAACAATCACATTGGAATTCCGCTTACTATACTTTCTGTAAAAAAAGATGCAGAAATGGCGGTGATAGAAATGGGTGCCAATCATCAAAAAGAAATTGCATCGTACTGTACTTATACTTTACCAACACATGGCATTATAACAAACTGCGGAAAGGCTCACCTAGAGGGTTTTGGCGGTGAAGAAGGCGTAAGAAAAGGAAAGGGCGAATTGTATGATTATTTACGGGAAAACAATGGCACTATTTTCTTAATGAACGATTATGATTATTTAGTGGAAATGAGTAAGGGTATTGCTAATATAAAAACTTATGGAACTAAAGATGCAGATATCTGCGGTGTAGCAGATAACAGTAAAGAATTGTTGGAGGTAAATATACTGAAGGGTACTGCGATACAACATATCAAAACAAATTTAGTTGGTAGTTATAATTTGCCAAATGTATTGGCAGCCGTAGCCGTTGGAAAATATTTTAATGTAGCAGATGATAAAATTAAAACTGCTTTAGAAAGTTATATTCCTTCTAACAGCCGTTCCCAATTAATAGAAAAAGATAGTAACAAAATAATCCTGGATGCCTACAATGCTAATCCTACCAGCATGAAAGCGGCTATTGAAAATTTTGCAAAGATGGCCGCCCGTGCCGGTACGGACGGGGAAGGATCAGATAAAATTTTACTGCTGGGTGGTATGATGGAAATGGGAAAAGAAAGCTTAAAAGAACACACAGCAATTGTTGAATTGATCAACCAATACAAATGGAAAGATGTGGTGCTGGTTGGTGATGATTTTGATAAAGTAAAACACTGTTACATTAATTTCAAAACATCAGAAGAAGCAAAAGAATGGCTGCAGCAACAACACTTAAAAAATTCTTTGCTGCTGGTAAAAGGCTCCCGGAGTATGCAAATGGAAAAAGTATTGGAGTGATTACAAATTATCTAAATGCATCATCAATTCCGATTCTGTCTTAATCAATACATCCCTCACCTTACTTCCCTGATTAGGGCCAACTACACCCGCTGCTTCCAGTTGATCCATCAAACGGCCGGCACGGTTGTATCCCAATTTCATTTTACGCTGCAATAGTGAAGTGCTCCCACTCTGACTGGCAACAATCAATCTTGCTGCATCTTCAAATAACGCATCTTTATCATTGATATCAAATTCTCCTTTCTCCATTTCTTTTTCGTCCACATATTCCGGCAACAGAAACGCCTGGGCATATCCCCGCTGGTCACCTATAAAATCAGTAACCCTATCTACTTCCGGCGTATCAACAAAAGCACATTGCAAACGAACCAGCTCTCCATTGTAACTTATCAGCATATCTCCTTTCCCAATCAATTGTTCAGCACCACCGGCATCTAAAATGGTACGGCTGTCTATCTTACTACTGACTTTAAAAGCAATACGTGCCGGGAAGTTGGCTTTGATGGTTCCGGTAATAATATTCACACTCGGTCTTTGAGTAGCAATGATCAAATGCACACCTACTGCCCTTGCCAACTGTGCCAAACGGGCAATCGGCATTTCTATTTCTTTACCTGCAGTCATGATCAGATCGGCAAATTCATCTACTACTAAAACAATAAACGGAAGAAATTGGTGACCCTTTTCAGGATTCAGTTTCCGGGCAACAAATTTTTCATTGTACTCTCTTATGTTACGGCAACCGGCTTCTTTCAGCAGATCGTAGCGGTTATCCATTTCAATACACAAAGCGTTTAAAGTATGCACCACTTTTTTGGTGTCCGTGATTATAGCATCTTCCTCACCCGGAAGTTTTGCAAGAAAATGTTTCTCGATCGTCTTATAAATACTCAGTTCCACTTTCTTTGGATCAACCAATACAAATTTTAATTGTGATGGATGCTTCTTATAAAGTAAAGAAACCAGTATTGCATTTAACCCAACTGATTTACCCTGGCCGGTAGCACCTGCCATCAGCAAATGCGGCATACTAGCCAGGTCAACAATGAAATTTTCATTATCAATTTTTTTACCCAAGGCAATTGGAAGGGAGAATTTATTATTCTGAAATTTTTCCGAAGACAACAATGTCTTCATACTCACAATTGTTTTTTTAGCATTCGGAACTTCAATACCAATAGTGCCTTTACCCGGAATAGGGGCAATGATACGGATACCCAATGCAGCAAGGCTTAAAGCAATATCATCTTCCAGGTTTTTAATTCTTGAAATACGAACACCAGCAGCGGGAATGATTTCATATAAGGTTACAGTTGGCCCAACAGTAGCAGAAATTTTTTGTATGCTGATATCGTAATTTTTAAGTGTGTTGATGATCTGATCTTTATTAGCCTGCAGTTCCGAAGCATCCTGAACAATTTTATCATTACCATGTGCTTCCAGCAGGTCAAGATTTGGATACACATAATCCCTCAGATCAAGGATTGGATCATAAGGCATGTCCAATGTTTGATGCCTGGGTTTGGCTTCAATTTTTTCTTCCTCAGTTTTCTCCGGAACAGTTTTTATTTCCAGCTCTAACGGAACAGCAGGTTCTTTTTTTGTTGCCGGTCTGCTCAGTGTATTTTCCAGCACTGCTTCAGCTTTGGCTCCTATTGGCAAATCATTTACCAGCAAAGGAATTTCCTTTTCTACAAGCTGGAAGTCGTGTGCAGGTGATTCTGCCTTCGCCAATGGAGAAGATATCATGCCCCCATCTCCTTTAAGCATATTTCCTGTTGATATATTCGGTTTAAAAGCTTGTTCTACGTCAAGATCCGGTGTTACTAAAAGATTATTTTCATCGTTTATTAATGCATCAACATTGTTGTTACCAGCAATTGTTTTTTTAGCTGGCAGTCTGAAAACCGGATTGAATTGCCAGATAACATAGCTCAGCACTGCCGCCGCCAGCACACTCAAAGTACCTACCTGCCCTATTGTAAGATACATCCAGTCCTTTATCATTTTACCCACAGCGCCGCCCCATGGAAATGCCTTGCCATTAAAAATCACTGCAAAAAAAACACTTAATAAAATAAGACCTGTAAGTACGTATTTAATATTCCTGGTAACAGAAAATATTTTTTTGCCAAAGAATAAATTAACGCCGGTTACAAAAAAGAAGGTGCAGATAAAGTAAGATGCAATACCAAAACCTTTATAGATAAAAAAATGAGAGAGGAAGGCTCCCAAGGTGCCCAGCAGGTTATTTACTTTTACATCACTGCCCCAAAACAAATTGCTGCCTGCCCTGAATACTTTATCCTGGTCTTCTTCCCAGGTAAAAAGATAGGATGAAAAAGCAGTGAACAATAAAAAAGCAATAAGTATTAATATGGTGCCTGCAATCTTGTGGGTGCGTTCATCTTTTAGTAACTGCTTTACTTCAATTTCCTGCTCAACATCATTTTTTAAAACATCTTCTTTACCGGTTGCGCCAGCTTTTGTTGATTTCACTTTTTTAGCCATTGTAACAAAGATAAAAAAACCATATTGAATGCAACCGGGTTTGTAAGGATTAGTTATTACATATTTGAATTAAAAAATGTACGTTTATATTATGAAAGCATTGAAAACGCTCCTTCTCAGCTTCCTTCTTTCAGGTATATCTTTTTCATTGCAGGCCCAGACCACCGCCGACAGTTTATTTACAGATATTACCACAATCAACGATTCTATACTTTTTGAAAATTGCCTCGTATTTATCGACAGTAATAATAATACTACCGCTTTTGAAACACTGCAAAAAAATTGGAAACCCTTATCAGAATATCCTATAAAAAATATCATTCCTAAAAGCTGGATAACAAAAAAAATATTCCTGCAGATTAATCTCAGCAACTCTGGTACTGCTGAAGACACTGTCTATATTTATCCCGGCCTGATGTTCAGCAGTATAAAAACATTCCTCCTTTTATCCAATAATCAACTGCAGCAGTTAAAAGACGAAAGCAGGAGTGATGGGTACCAGCCGCTAATAATTAATGCCGGCAGTAAACAATCCTTTATCATAGCCCTTCAACCGGCTAAAACCATATTTAATTATTTACGGCCAATCGTTATACAAAAAAATTATATCACAGAATTCCAAAAGATCAATTATTACAAATATGCCAGGCAACAAACCGTGGGCTACCTGTTCAGTGGCATTTTGCTTATGATGTTTTTTTTCTCCCTTGTTAATTATTTGCTTAGCCTGAAAAAAGAATTTTTATTTAATGCCTGTTATACAGGCTGCATGTTTTTGCTGATCTTTTTTACTACATTCTTTGAAAGACAATCAGGGGTTTTAGCAAGCTTTTTTGCAAGTTATACAGCTTTTATTTTACTGGCCGTGGGAACCATATTTTATATTGATTTTACAAGAAAATTTTTAGATACTCCACGCAATTATCCCATGCTGAATAAAATTTTTGTGTGGGAAGAATGGGGCGTCTTTGTTATCATCCTTTGCTTTAGTTACCTCCATTTTTTTACCGGCAATTTTACATTAGAAAAACAACTTGAAAATATAATGAAGGTAACAGCCCTGCTGATTGGTATTGTATATATTATATTTTCACTCACACAGAAAAACCGCCTGCTGAATTACCTGGCAATCGGCAACCTGGTATTGATTATTGGATCTATTATTTCTTTCTATATCCTGCTGCATCCAATGGGAAGAAAATCGGTTTTCTCTACCGCCATCTTTTATTATGAGTTAGGCATTGCAGGTGAATTAATGTTTTTCTTATTGGGGTTAACATACAAAAACAGGATTGAACTGATCACTAAAATTCAGGAGCAGGAAGCTTCAAAATTAGACACAGAGAAACAGTCTTTTGAAACAAAACTGGCTATCATTAATGCCAAACAAAAAGAAAGAAACCGGATAAGTGCCGACATGCATGATGAGCTGGGAGCAGGTATTACCGCCATACGCCTGTACAGTGAACTGGCTAAAAGTAAAACTGAAAAAGAAGTAATACCGGAAATAGAAAAAATATCTGATTCAGCAAATGAACTGCTTGTAAATATGAATGCCATCATTTGGGCCATGAGCAGCAGCAATGATACGCTGGAAAACATGGTGGCTTATATCCGCAGTTACTCCCAGGAATATTTTGAAAACACGGGTATCAAATGTAAGATCAATTTGATGGAACGGTTACCTGATATTGTAGTATGGGGTGAATTTAGGAAGAATGTTTTTTTAGTAATAAAAGAATCACTCAATAATATTTTAAAACATTCTAAAGCCACAGAAGTTACCATCACATTTACCCAGGTACCCGATGGACTTGCGCTTTATATCCAGGATAACGGCATTGGTATTGACCTGGATAAAGTACGCCGCTTTGGAAATGGATTAAAGAATATGAAGAAGCGGATGGATCAGATGAATATCGATTTCAGTATTGAAAATAATAATGGTACGCTGATAAAAATGCACTATGCTATGCAGCTGTAGCTTTGTGGTTAACTCCCACGGCTAATAATATCCATCCTGCAATAAGACATACACCACCAAACGGTGTAATAGCTCCCACCCATGTTGCAGGAATTTGCTGATGTTTTATGAAACACAAAACATATAACGAACCGCTGAATAAAATTATACCTGTAATGAAAAGGCTGCCTGCCCAACGCAGTTGTTTTACCGGAAACTGCTGCAACAGTATGCCGGTAGCCAGCAAAGCCAGCGCATGATATAGCTGGTATTTAACCGCCGTTTCAAATATTTGTATTACATCAGCTGATACCACTGCTTTTAACTGGTGTGCAGCAAAGGCTCCCAGTGCCACAGAAAGTGCACCCAGTAAAGAACCAATGATCAGGAATTTTTTATGCATGTAAGCAAATTAATAAGGAAGAATTTTTTCTGCAAAAGTGTGCTCGGTTATAGCAAAGCTGTTCAGTATAATATTTGCCTGGTTATAAAAAGGCTCTCTTTCCTTCATTTTTTTTTCAATAAAGAACAGCAATTCTGCCTGGTTAAGCTTGCTGATCAGCGGACGTTGATTTTGCTGCTGGGCTTTCATTAATCTTCTTAATATTTCCTGGGGTTTAGCCGAAAGGTAGATAGTAAGCCCATGCTCATTCATCCATTTCATATTATTATGAAAACAAGGTGTACCTCCTCCACAGGCTATGATGGAACTGCCTAATTCTACGTAAGTCCGTAGCAGGTCAGCTTCCACAGAGCGAAAATATTCTTCTCCTTTACTGTCAAATATTTCACTTACTGATTTTCTTTCACGGATCTCAATTTCCTCATCCATATCAATAAATCCCAGCTTATATTCTGTTGCCCACAGTTTCCCCCAATGAGATTTCCCACTGCCCATAAATCCTATAAGAAAAAAAAGCATAATTGGTAATGATAATATTAAGGTTAAAAGCTGTGTAAAATACAAAAGAAAAAACTAAACTTACACAAGCAAAATTATAAAAGGTCAATTGGCAACAAAAAAAATCATAACAGCAGGCTGACAATTATGGGAAAGACTAATTCTTCTTTTTAAAGTCACCTCTCTTCCAGGCTTTTACAAATTCTGCCCAGGCAAAGGGATTGAAAATATTTTGTGGGGGAATTTGTCCGCTGTAGTAATTTTTAGCCGCCTGCTTGTTTAAATAACTGCTGGCAGCTTCTCTTCCGTCCCGGGGCAGGGTGGCTAACAGAACACGGCGGGTTTCTTCGGAATTATTTTTCCTCACTGTCTCCAGATCATCATCGGGGAACTCGGTTTTTACAAAGTCTCTTTCAAATTGTTCACGGGAAGGCCTTGGTTTAATGATAGTGGCAGCAAGATAGATGGTGTCTGTTACCATTAACTGAATAATGCTGTACTGGGTACCCTGAATATTTCTGGGGATGGTTACTGTTTTGGGTTTAAATCCCACACTGGTAAATTCAATTACATCCCCTTTTAATAATGGAATACTAAATACACCCTGGCTGCTGGTAATGGTTCCCTGGTTTCTTCCTTTCACTGACACACTTACAGAAGGCAGTGCCTGCAAACTGTCTGCGGTTAATACTACTCCATAAAACTGTATAACAGAATCCATGTAACCTTCATGTTGCTGTGCCTTGGCTGCAATAGGAAATATCAAAATTATAAAAAGTAAATATTGTAAAATTTGTTTCATGATTTGCACTCTAAAAAGTACTTACTCAGTTTTTTATGCCGCCCAAAGATAAATAAGTAAAAGTGAGTGACACAACGATGATGATTAAAGTTTTTCAGCCGGCTCCAAAAATAATATCATTTCTTAATTAATAAACAAAGTAAGGTTACAGAGGGTTAATTTTGCCGGACAAAAGCTTTTTTAACAAATAATTGAACCATGACCAACGAAGATATAATGAAGGCACTGAGCAATGTGCAGGAACCCGACCTGGGCAAGGACCTGGTAACGTTGAATATGGTAAAGGAAGTTGTGATTGACGGCAATAAGGTTTCTTTTACCGTAGTGCTTACCACGCCTGCCTGTCCGCTTAAAGACATGATCATGAACGCCTGCATTAATGCTATAAAAATATTGGTGAATAAAGAAGCAGTGGTAACCGTAAATTTTACCAGCAATACCAGCAGCAACCGAAAGGATGCCAAAACAGTGCTGACAGGCGTAAGAAATATTATTGCCGTGGTGAGTGGAAAAGGTGGCGTGGGCAAGAGTACAGTGGCAGCTAATCTTGCTTTGTCGCTGGCGCAGGGCGGTGCAAAGGTGGGTTTGATGGATGCAGATATTTACGGGCCGAGCCAGCACATTATGTTTGGTGTAAGGGGAGAAAGGCCGCTGATGAATGAGGTAAACGGCAAAGGCCTGATTGTGCCGATTGAAAAATTTGGTATTAAAATGATGAGTATTGGTTTGCTGGTGGATGAAAAGCAGGCCGTGGTTTGGCGAGGGCCAATGGTAAGCAGCGCTATCCGCCAGTTTGTAACCGATGTGGACTGGGGAGAACTGGATTACCTGATTATTGATATGCCACCGGGCACCGGAGATATTCATTTAACGGTGGTGCAAACGGTACCCGTAACGGGCGTGATTGTAGTGACCACACCACAATTGGTTGCATTGGCAGATGCTAAAAAAGGTATTGCTATGTTTAGCCAGGCACAGCTAAAAGTACCGGTGATTGGGGTGGTAGAAAATATGAGTTACTTCACTCCTGAGGAATTGCCCGATAATAAATACTACATCTTTGGAAAGAACGGCGGTAAAAACTTAGCAGAAGAATTTGATATTCCTTTCCTGGGTCAGATACCGATTGTGCAAAGCATTCGTGAAGGCGGTGATGCAGGCATACCCATTATGGCCAGCAATGATGAGATCACCAAAAAAGCATTCATGGACTTTGCAGGGAATGCGGCAAGGGGAATTGCAATGAGGAATGCAAATATGGCGCCAACGCAGATTGTGGAAGTGGCCCCCATCCCCTCCCGATAAAAATCGGGACAGGTGCCGGGGAGAAATGCCGGTCGGCACCGAAGGTCAGACCGGATGTAGCAGTCCTTAGAATAAAAATTAAACATCGTTGTGTTATGATAATCCCGATGGATCGTGGACTCACTTTTACCGCATACCATTATTCATCAAAGCACTCTTTTATTAAGAAGTGCTTTTTATTTATAATTACTGTCTCAATTTTTATAGCTTGTTCCTCAAACAAAAAAATGACTGCAAGTACCAGCGAAATTCAGAATTCCTCTTTAGAGAATAGGGGCTTCGATAAACAAGGCCACCGTGGCTGCCGTGGCAATATGCCGGAAAACACCATTCCAGCAATGTTGTATGCACTTGATTTGGGAGTAACCACTTTAGAAATGGATGTTGCATTTACCAAAGACAGCGTAGCTATTTTATCACACGAACCTTTCTTTAATCATGAAATCACAACAAAGGTTGATGGCAGTTTTATTGAGGAAAAAGAAGAAAAAAATTTCAACATTTTTAAAATGACTTTTGCTGAAACACAGCAATATGATGTTGGCTTAAAACCACATCCCCGTTTTCCACAGCAACAAAAAATAGCTGTACATAAACCAAGTCTTGCTTCAATGTTCGACAGTGTGAAAGCTTACATGCTGAAAAGTAAAAGGCCCTTACCTTATTTCAATATCGAAACAAAAACAACAGCACTTACAGATAATATTTACCATCCTGCTCCAGCTGAATTTGTAGAGTTGTTAATGAAAGTGATTAAAGAAAAAAAGATGGAGCAGTTTGTGATGATACAATCATTTGATATAAGGACATTGCAATACTTACATGAACATTTTCCTTCCATACCCGCCGTATTGCTAATTGAAGATTTTGATAAGCGAACGCTGGATGTTCAGTTGAAAGCACTGGGATTTATTCCCAGTGTTTATAGTCCGAATTATTCGCTGGTGAATGAGCAGTTGATAAAAGATTGCCATCAGCAACACATCAAAGTAATTCCCTGGACGGTGAATGAAAAAGATAAAATTATTGAATTAAAAAAACTGGGTGTGGATGGCATCATTTCTGATTACCCGGCTTTATTAAATGATTAATCATGGAGCACCAGTTTTCAATAGAATACGCCAAAAGCCTGGATGAAAAAGATCCATTAAATCATTTCCGGGATCATTTTATTGCACCGACATTTCGTGGTAAAAGAGCAGTTTATTTTTTAGGGAATTCATTGGGACTGCAACCAGTCAGTACACAGGAGGCATTAATGAATGTGATGAACAGTTGGGCCAGCCTGGGTGTAGAAGGATTTTTTTTAGGAAGCGACCCCTGGATAGATTATCATAAAAAAATAGCACCGCTGATCAGCAGTATTGTTGGCGCATTACCAGAAGAAGTAGTAACCATGAATCATCTCACTGTGAATTTGCACCTGCTGATGATGTCTTTTTACAACCCAACGCCTAAACGTTACAAAATTATTTGTGAAGCAAAAGCATTTCCTTCTGATCAATATGCTTTACAATCACAGGTAAAGCTGCATGGGTTTGATCCTGCGGATGCCATCATTGAAGTGCATCCAAAAGAGGGCACAGAAATCGTTTCAACAGATGATATTTTAGCAACTATTGAACAGCATAAAGACAGTATTGCGCTGGTTTTATTCAGCGGTGTGAATTATTACACCGGGCAGGTATTCGACATAAAAGCAATTACTGAAGCAGCCCATCAAGCCGGTGCTAAAGCAGGCTTCGACCTTGCTCATGCGGCAGGCAATATCAAATTACAATTGCACGACTGGAATGCAGACTTTGCCTGCTGGTGCAATTACAAATATTTAAACAGCGGGCCGGGAGCTGTGGCCGGTGCATTTGTACACCAGCGCCATCTAAATGATCACAACATAAAAAAACTGGAAGGCTGGTGGGGTAATGATGCAGGCAACCGTTTTAAAATGGAACCCAAATTTAATCCTGCGCCAACTGCGGAAAGCTGGAGCATGAGCACACCGCCGATGCTGTTGCTGGCTGCACATAAAGCGGCACTGGATATTTTTGAAGCTGCCGGTTTTGACAACCTCGTCGAAAAAAGTAAAGCGCTGAGTAATTATTTATTTTTTTCACTGGATCATATCAATCCAAAAAATGAAAAATTTTCTATCATCACGCCGCGTAATGCTGATGAAAGAGGTTGCCAGGTTTCCATTTCAATTAATAAAAATGCCAGGGGCATCTTTGAAACATTGCTGCCCCTGGGCATCTTTGCAGACTGGCGGGAACCAAATGTAATAAGGATAGCACCAGTACCATTGTACAACAGCTTTGAAGAAATATTTATTTTTGCCGACATCTTACGACAACTTTTAGACGAATAAACATGTATAAATTTTCTTATTTTACTGAAACAGATAATACTGTGGTGATTGAATTCATGAAGGAAAATTCATTTGCCATCATCACAGCCATTGGAGAAACTTACCCCGTTGCTACACAGGTGCCGTTGTTTATTGACATCAATTCAGCAGGTAAAATATTGTTGACTGGCCACATCATGCGTAAGACAGATCATCACAAAGCGTTTGAAAAAAATGATCATGTGCTGGTGCTGTTTACCGGTCCGCATACTTATGTAAGTGCCAGCTGGTACACCAATCCGCAAATGGCCTCTACCTGGAATTATATGACAGTACATGCAAAAGGAAAAATCACTTTGCTTGATGAAGCCGCTACTTACGAAGCAATAAAAAATATCACTGATAAATATGAAGGAAGGGAAACAGCAGCAGCTTTTCATAAAATGGACGGTGACTATATTGCTTCGATGCTAAAAGCAATTATTGCTTTCTCAATAGAGGTGGAAAGTATAGAAAATGTATTTAAGCTGAGCCAGAACAGGGATGAGCAATCTAAAAAAAATATTATTGAGGCATTACAGCAAAAGCCGGATGATCATTCAAAAATGATTGCAGCAGAAATGATAAAGCGTTTATAAAATTATAGTATGACAAGACAAGAATTGGTTCAGCAGATAAAAACAAAACAGAGTTATTTATGTGTAGGTTTAGATACAGACTTAACAAAAATACCAGCCCATCTGCAAAATCATCCGGATGCCGTTTTTGAATTTAACAAAGCCATCATTGACGCTACCAAAGATCTTTGTGTGGCCTATAAAATCAACACTGCCTTTTATGAAGCCATGGGGTTAAAAGGATGGGAGGCAATGGAAAAAACAGTTCACTATATCGGCAATAATCATTTTAAAATTGCTGATGCTAAAAGAGGTGATATCGGAAACACTTCAACGCAATATGCCAAAGCATTTTTTGAAACATTGCCTTTTGATTCCATCACAGTAGCTCCTTATATGGGTGAAGACAGTGTAAAACCATTTTTACAATTTGAAAATAAATGGGCCATCGTGTTGGGATTAACCAGCAATGAAGGCAGCAAAGATTTTGAACAATTACAATTTGCTGAAGCCAATAAAGAAAATAGAGAATTTCTTTATCAAACTGTATTAAGAAAAGTAAGCGAATGGGGCAACCTGGAAAATTTAATGTTTGTAGCAGGTGCTACCAAAGCAGAAGAATTTTCTATAATAAGAAAAATAATTCCTGATCATTTCTTATTGGTGCCTGGAGTTGGCTTCCAGGGAGGCAGCCTGGCAGATGTAAGTAAATACGGATTGATAAAAGACACCTCGGCTACCGCTCAGTGCGGCTTACTGGTGAATGCCAGCCGTGCCATTATTTACGCCAGTGAAAAAGAAGATTTTGCTGAAGAAGCAAGAGCGATTGCATTGCAATACCAGCAAGAGATGACTACTTATTTATAAAAGCTTTAAGATTGTATTGATTATTTTGCCTGATAATTTTCATCATGAAAAAATTAGTGCTTTCATCCTGCCTGTTTCTTTTTGCCGTAACAATTATTGCACAGCAACAAAAACAAACTGTTCCTGCAAACGAAATTTTAGACGCAGCCTACAAAGCAGCCACAGTGGAAAATAAAAAAGTACTCTTAATATTTCATGCCAGCTGGTGTGGGTGGTGCCACAAGATGGATAGCTCCATCAATAATCCTTCCTGCAAAAAATTCTTTACAGATAATTATATCATCACTCATTTAGTGGTACACGAATCTGAAGGAAAGAAGCAGCTGGAAAATGCAGGTGCACATGATGTTTTGAAAAAATATAAAGCATTTGAGTCCGGCATTCCATTTTGGGTGGTGCTTGATAAAAATGGAAATTTATTGTATGACAGTTTTATAAAAAATGCAGATGGCTCAACTACAATTATTGGCTGCCCTGCTTCTGCGAAAGAAATAACTGCTTTTGTAAAAATTCTGAAAGCCTCCTCTTCCCTCAATGACAAAGAGCTGGCGGTAATTATGGAAGTGTTCAGGAAAAATTAATCGCATTAGCAGGGTGGGCCACCCAGGGGTGACTCACCCATGATTACTGTAGAAAAGATTTTTTAAATTCAGGCAGCTTTCTATTTTTAGAAGCCTGCTCATAAGCATAAGCAATACTGATCAAGTCGCCTTCTTTGTAAGCACCGCTAAAAAATGAAATCCCTACCGGCAGATCATAGACCATACCACCGGGAACGCTGATGTGAGGATAGCCACTCATGGCCGCCGGTGATGTTAGAGAAACATCTCCCCAGCGATCACCATAGATAGTATCAATGCTGCAGGCTGGGCCCACGGTCAATCCAGCTATTGCATCCAGTTTATTTTGCTGCATTACGGTATCAATTATTTTCTTTGCCCCGGTATGACTTTTATCCAGTGCAGCTAAATAAGCTTTTGAATCCAGTCCGGCTTTTTCTTCACTGCTGATAAATAATTCCTGTTTAAATGTAGGCATCGCCTTTTCTTCATTGGTAATATTGAATGCAATCAGGTCTTTGAGTGATTTCATTTTTGTATTTGCAGTGGAAAGATATTTATTCAAATCTTCTTTAAATTCAAATTTCAGCACATCAGATTCTGCATCTCCATTGGCATTTATTTTATCTAAATATTCTATTTCTACCACTATTGCCCCATGCTGTTTCAGAAGGTTTACAGCCTGCTCCAGCAGTTTATTCAATAAAGGGTTGTCAGATTTTTTCTTTTCAATACCAATTATTTTTCCTTTTAATCCATCAGCATTTAAAAACCTGGTATAATCTGCCTGTGCTTTTCCATCACTTTCTTTGGTAACCGAATCATCGCTATCAATTCCTGTCATAGCTCCTAACAAAATCGCAGCGTCCTTTACCGTTCTTGCCAGGGGGCCTGCCGTATCCTGTGTATGAGAAATGGGTATGATGCCCGAACGGCTGAGCAACCCAACAGTAGGCTTTATTCCCACCACTCCATTTACCGAAGCAGGGCAAGTTACAGAACCATCTGTTTCCGTACCCACTGCCACTGCACAAAGATTGGCAGCAACTGCTACACCAGAGCCAGCACTGGAACCACAGGGATTGTGATCAATAATGTAAGGATTTTTTGTTTGTCCGCCACGGCTGCTCCACCCGGAACAGGATTTGGTGGAACGAAAATTGGCCCATTCACTCAGATTAGTTTTGCCCAGCAATACAGCACCTGCTTCTCTTAATTTTTTTACAATGAATGCATCTTTCGATGCAATATTTCCTAACAACGCTAATGATCCCGCCGTTGTCATCATTTTATCTGCCGTATCAATATTGTCTTTGATCAATACAGGGATACCATGTAAAGGACCACGTACTTTTCCGGATTTTCTTTCAGCATCCATTGCTTTTGCAATTGACAACGCATCTGGGTTTACTTCAATTACTGAATTAAGTTTAGGACCATTTTTATCAATGGCTTCAATACGTTTCAGGTATAATGCTGTAAGCTGCTCCGCTGTGTATTTATCTGTAGCCATTTTCTCCTGCAGCTCAGTCACAGTAATTTCATTCAATTCAAAATCAGCTGCGTCTGTCAATGCCGGAACGGTTGTTTCTTTTTTTGCATCTGGAACATCGTTATTACAAGATGCAGCCAGCAATACAGCAGTACCTGCAGCTGCCATTGAACCATTGGAAAGAAAATCTCTTCTTTTCATAAACATTTTAATTTTGGATTGTTTAAGGTAAAACTGAAAGACAAACTTTACAAAACTATTTTGCATGTTTATCACCGGTAACGATCATTCATCAAATACATCATTCAATGCCGTTTAGTTAAGAACAAATATTCAATAATCAATGTAAAACGCAGGTGTATTTTCATTGAAATTTTTTTGTTGAGCATTGAATATTGATTATTGTTTTAGTTTTTCAATCCTTAACTAAACGGCATTGATACATCATTGTTCATTATTACCGGCAATAAAATAATCTAAAATCCGCAAGCCTTAAAACAATTCATAAATCTACCTTAGCTTTTGGATATGTTTTGCAAAAATGTGTAATAGATGGCAGAAATTGATTTT
>JAYVLZ010000097.1:0-4999 GCA_043759175.1 Chitinophagaceae bacterium
TAACCTGGAAAAATATTTATTATTTAATCAATGAAGTCGTTCTGCACTTCATCTAACAATCTTATTGCCATGAATAAATTTATACTCACTTTTTTATTGATCGGCTCTGCAAAATTATTTGCACAGATTCCTGAAGATGCCATTAAATATTCTTTCTTTCCACAAAATGGTACTGCCCGTAGTCTATCCATTGGTGGTGCAATGGGTTCCCTTGGTGGAGACATCACTGCTACCTTTGTAAACCCTGCCGGGCTGGGCAATTATAAAACCGGCGAATTTGTTTTTACACCTGGCTTTTATTTCAACAATAATAAAAGCAATTACAGGGATACAAAATTTAAGAGCAATAAAAATAATGTTGGTTTAGGCCCAATCGGTTTTGTATTTGGATATCCCAATCATTATGATGCTACATCCAGCTCAGCATTTAGTATCGCTGTTTCTCAAGTCGCTAATTTTAATAACAGCGTACAATATAAAGGATACAATAATTATAGTTCGTACAGTGAACAATGGGCAGAAGAAATTTCTAAAAGCGGAGAATCTATTGACGGAATTTTAAGTAACCCACAGTATGCTTATGGATCAGCCCCTGCATTATATACTTACCTGGTAGATACATTTAGTACTAACGGTGAAGTACAGGTGAGAGGGCTACCGGAATTTTTATTGAGCAATGGAAACTCACTTTACCAGGAAAAAAATATTACTACCAAAGGAGGTATGTATGAAGTAGCCATTGGATTTGCGTCCAATAAAAAAGATAAACTATTATTTGGGGGAAGTATTGGCATACCTATTTTGAATTATAAAAACATCACCACATTCAGGGAAAGCGATACATCGGGCAAACTGAACAATTTTGATTACTTAGATTATACAGATAACTTTAGTACCACCGGTGCCGGTATCAATTTAAAACTGGGATTGATCTATAAACCAGTTGAACATATCCGGTTAGGTTTGGCTGTTCATACTCCTACCTACATGTTTGCCATGAAAGATAAGAGGAACACCAGGCTGGAAGTTAATACAGAAGATTACAACGGACTTGCCACTGTTAGTTCCGGCACTTTTACCAATGGCGCAGATGGCGAAAGTAAATACACGATGCTTACACCCTGGAAATTTTTAGTTAGCGGCAGTTATGTGTTTAGAGAGATTGAAGATGTAAGAAAACAAAAGGGATTTATTACTGCAGATATTGAATATACCGGTTATAAAAATACTGGCTTTTATTCAGCTGTTGAAGCACCAACTGCGGATGAAGAAGATTATTATAAGTCGCTGAATAAAGTGATTAAAAGTCAGTACAAAGGCAATTTTAATTTTAGGGCAGGTGGCGAACTGAAGTTCAATGTTTTGATGGCAAGATTGGGTTTTGCTTATTATACCAATCCTTATAAAAATGCTGAATTAAAAGTAAGAAAGATGTTAGTGAGCGGAGGTATTGGTTATCGGCATAAAGGATTTTTTATTGATCTTACTTATGTTCATGCTTTCAATAAAGATGTGGACTTTGCTTACAGGCTGTCTGACAAGAATAACACATTTGCCTCAGTGAATAACCAGCGTGGAAATTTGATAGCCTCTGTTGGAGTTAAATTCTAATCTGGATGAAAATAACAGGATTGCTTTTCATTGCCTTATTAAATATTGCATGGCTCATTGATATTTATGCAACTGTTTTAATCTGTTGAAGGACTTCATCCAGGAAAGGTTTACACCATTTAATTTCAGCATCTTTTTTAAACCAGGTCATTTGCCTTTTTGCATATTGACGGGTATTTATTTTTATGGAAGTCACTGCTTCATCTAATGAAACATCTCCAGTTAAATAATCAAATAACTCCCTGTACCCTACTGTTTGCAATGCGTTCAGATGCTGCAATGGCCGTAATGTTTTTACTTCTTTTAAAAGGCCATCCTGCATCATGATATCCACTCTCCTGTTTATCCTTTCATTGAGTTCAGGTCTTGGTAATTCCAAACCAATTTTTATGATATTAAAATCTCTTTCCTTTTTTTGCTTTCTTTGAAATTCAAGAATGGATCTGCCTGTTGACATCTTTACTTCCAGTGCCCTCATCATTCTTTGTGGGTTGTATATTTCTCCCTTTATAAAATACTGACCATCATTTTTTTTCACCTGCTCCTGCAGCCATTCAATGCCGTTGTTATTATAGTTGGTAACAATTGTTTTCCTTACAGCAGGCAATATAGAAGGTACGTCATCCATTCCATCGCAAAATGCTTTTACATATAAACCAGTGCCACCCACCATTACAGCAATATCATGCTGCAGAAAAATTTTGTTTACTTTTTCCAGTGCATAGCTTTCAAACACAGCAGCGTTCATCTCTTCATGAATGGAATGAGAACTGATGAAATAATGTTTTACCTGGCCAAGCTCTTCTTCTGAAGGTTTGGCCACACCAATATTCAATTCTTTAAAACACTGGCGGCTGTCGCAGGAAATGATGTCTGTTGAAAAATGCTGGGCCAACTGAATTGCTACTGCGGTTTTACCAACTGCTGTGGGGCCAGCAATAATGATGCATGTTTTTTTCGCTGCTGTTGCAGGAGTATCTTGCGAAAGATTCATCATGGAGTTTGTAAAGAACTCTTTTGATTAATTATTTAATTATGCAGACTTTGAAAGATTAAATCTCTTCTTCAGCTTCCTCTGTGCCGGCTTCTGCTTCTTCCTCTTCACTTGTTGTAGCATTACTATCTTCGTCCTCCTGGCTAAAACCTTCCAGTAAAGCTGTTGGAGCAAGATCATATTTCTCTTCCATTTCTGCAAGGCGGCTATCCACAAGGCCCTTGGTACCATACTGCGAAGGAGCAATACCTTCTGTACGTACGCAGGACGGATAGGTAACTTTTTTATTTTCTTCTTTATCTACATGAATCAGTTCTACCCTAAAAGTCCAGAACTTATTAAAATCGTACACGTAAATAAATTTTTGATTTGGATCCTTAATCTCTGTTCCAAGTGCTGTTTCCGCCATGATCAGCGGATCAGTCTTGTAAGTTTTATCCGCATACTTCTCCAGGGAAATTTCCCTTCCTCTTAACCAATTATCGTTGCTGCGGTAAAAAGTAGCTTTATGTTTATTATCAAACTCGTAAGCTTTTAAAACGGCATGGTGCAGTTCTGCAAATGTTGATGTGTGACGTATTACAACATCCCTGTACACACTGTCATCATCTTCCCAATAAATTCTGAATTTTAAAATTGCCATATAACGAAATTAGTAATTAGTAATAAGAAAAAAGCCATGATGTGTAAGAAAGTTTTCCCAATGCTTATACAACAACGTTTAATAAAGTATCGGAAAACTAAAGCAATTTTCAATATTCAATGCTCAACAAACAATTTTCAATGAAAATACACCTGCATTATATTGATTATTGAACATTGAACGTTGATTATTTGAATATTTGTACTTAACTAAATAACGTTAAATGCTTAACTGTTTACTCCCAGTTCCTTTGCTTTATCCAGCATAAATGCATAGGCAGCATCATATTCGTTGGGTATAATACCATCCAGTATGGCTTCACGTATAGCATTTTTTAAATCTCCAACCACACGGCCGGGTGGCAAACTAAAAGTTTCCATAATAAATTCACCAGTGATAGGTGGTTGCCAGTTTCTCAAACGGTCTTTCTCCTCCACCTCTGCACAGCGTTGCTGAACCATTTCGAAGTTTTCTAAAAAACGTTTTACTTTTTGTCTGTTTTTAGAAGTGATGTCTGCCTTACACAAAGTCATGAGTGCATCAAAATCTTCTCCGGCATCAAACAGCAGCCTGCGTATAGCCGAGTCCGTAATGTTTTCTTTTGTAAGGCTGATGGGGCGGAGATGAAGCTCTACCATCTTTCTTACAAACTTCATTTTATCGTTCAGCGGTAATTTCAGGTTTGTAAATATTTTTGGCACCATCCTGCCTCCCAAAACTTCATGGCCGTGGAATGTCCATCCGTGACCCGGTTCAAATTTTTTGGTGGCTGGCTTTGCAATGTCATGCAGCACTGCAGCCCACCTAAGCCACAGATCATCTGTATGCATGCAGATATTATCCACCACCTGCAATGTATGATAGAAATTATCCTTGTGTCCTTTGCCATCAATGTATTCAGCGCCTGCCAGCTCCACCATTTGTGGAAAGATGATTTTTAGTAAGCCGCTTTTATACAACAGGTCAAAACCGACAGAGGGCTTTTGGCAGATCAATATCTTGTTCAATTCATCTGATATCCTTTCTCCGCTTACAATACTGATGCGATGGGCATTTTTGCAAATAGCCTTAAATGTTTCTTCTTCAATGGTGTAATTTAATTGTGTTGAAAAACGGATGGCTCTCATCATTCGCAAAGGATCATCACTAAACGTGGTTGACGGTTCCATTGGTGTTTTTAAGATCCGGGCTTCTATATCTTTTATTCCTCCAAAAGGATCAATTAGTTTTCCATAGTTTTCTTTATTCAGGCTAATGGCCAATGTATTAATGGTAAAGTCCCTTCTGTTCTGATCATCTTCCAGTGTTCCGGGTGCTACTTCTGGCTTTCTGCTATGATGGAGGTAACTCTCTTTCCTGGCGCCCACAAATTCAATCTCTAAAGCCCCATCCCAACCCTTGTCCGAAGAAGCCCCATCCCTACCCTTCCCCGAAGGGGAAGGAACTGGAGTATTAGGAGTATTAATTGTGTCTTCTTTAGAACGTATTTTTATTTGGGCTGTGCCGAAATTTTTAAAAAAACTTACTTCAGGTCTTGGTGAAAATTTTTTTGCGACTGCATCCGCTAATTCAATACCATCTCCCAGACAAACAATGTCCATATCTTTTGTTGGCCTGCCAATGATCTTATCTCTTACAAAACCACCAATTAAAAAACAAGAAACACCAAGGCTTGCAGCAGCATCCCGAATTTTTTTGAGGATATCCAATTCTTTTTCTGTGCAATTGATATACATGGCTGGCAAAAATAA
>JAYVLZ010000098.1:0-7432 GCA_043759175.1 Chitinophagaceae bacterium
TTCAATGGAAAATTTTACCAGCTATCAGAGCCGGTAATTGGTGCTGCAAACCGTGGCCTGCGGTATGGTGATGGCCTGTTTGAAACCATGAAAATGCTGGAAGGGAATATTATTCAGCAGGCAGACCATTTTGAAAGGCTTTGGCAGGGAATGAATGTATTGCAATTTGAAAAGCCGACACTTTTTACAAAGGGAAGTTTGATTACTGCCATAAAAAAACTGGCAAAGAAGAATGATCATGAAAAAGCAGCAAGGATCAGGCTGAATGTTTTTAGGGGAGATGGTGGATTGTATGATGCCGTAAATAATGCACCCAATTATATTATTGAAACATGGCCGTTGCAGGATAATAACGGCTTATGGAACAGCAATGGTTTGGTTGCCGGAATTTTTGAAGATGCCAAAAAAAGTTGTGATACGCTCAGCAATATCAAGCATAATAATTATCTCCCTTATATATTGGCAGCTTTAAAAGCAAAAAAAGAAAAATGGAATGATGCCCTTGTGCTGAATCAGTTTGAGCGGATTGCAGATTCAACTATTGCGAATATTTTTTTAATAAAAGATGAAACGATCATTACACCTGCATTAACGGAAGGTTGTGTAGCAGGCATTATGCGTAAATCACTGATCAATTACCTGGGCCAAAATAATTTTATTTGTAAAGAGATTGCCGTAACCATAGAAGATATTATGAATGCTGACGAAGTTTTTTTTACCAATAGCATCAACAATATCCGCTGGGTGCAGCGAATAGGGGATATAGCTTATGTGAATACACTCACTCAAAAAATTTATACATCCTTCACACCAACCATTTGCTGATTGTTTTGTAATAACAATTGGAGAATAATTTAGTAATGGAGCAAGTAAATATTTTTTGGTTCAGAAGGGATTTAAGATTAAAGGACAATGCAGGCTTGTATTACGCACTGAAGAGCGGGGCTCCTCTAATACCGATATTCATTTTTGACAAAAATATTCTGGATAAACTGGAAGATAAGAGTGACAGAAGAGTGGCATTTATTCATGCTGCTTTGGAAGAAATACAGGAGGGTTTAAACAAAATAGATTCTTCACTACTGGTTTATTATGGTACACCGGAAGAAGTATTCTATCAGTTGCTTTCTAAATATAAGATTGAAAAGATTTTTACCAATCATGATTACGAACCTTATGCACAGGAAAGAGATAAAACCATTGCTGATTTACTTTCAAAAAATGGAGCAATATTAAACACATTTAAAGATCAGGTAATTTTTGAAAAGGGAGAAGTACTGAAAGATGATGAAAAACCCTACACTGTGTTTACACCCTACAGCCGAAAATGGAAAACAAAGCTTACCAACTTTTATCTGAAAGCATATCCAACGGAAAAATATTTAAAAAATTTCTATAAGCAGTCTGCAAATAAAATCCCTTCTTTAAAATCAATTGGGTTTGTGGAGTTGGAGAAAAATTTTCCATCAAAATCATTGAAATCAGATTTGCTGAAGCATTATTCAGAGAACAGAAATTTTCCTGCAATACATGGAACATCCCGGCTGGGTGTACATCTTCGGTTTGGCACTATCAGCATCCGTCAATTGGCCACTTATGCCCAATCATTATCCGATACATTTTTGAATGAATTAATATGGCGGGATTTTTATCACATGATACTTTGGAACTTTCCACAAGTTGGTAAAGGCAAAGCATTTAAACCAGCATATGATAATATCGAATGGCGAAGAGACACAGGAGAATTTGAAGCCTGGTGCAATGGTCAGACTGGTTATCCAATTGTAGATGCCGGAATGAGAGAATTAAATGCAACAGGCTTTATGCATAATCGTGTACGCATGATCGTGGCATCTTTTCTCACCAGGCATCTGTTGCTGGACTGGAGATTGGGTGAAGCGTATTTTGCTGCAAAACTGCTGGATTTTGACCTGGCAGCAAACAACGGTGGCTGGCAGTGGGCGGCAGGCAGCGGCTGTGATGCAGCTCCTTATTTCAGGATATTCAATCCATACCTGCAGACTCAGAAGTTTGATCCAAAAACGGAATACATAAAAAAATGGGTGCCGGAGTATATGGAGTTCGATTATCCAAAACCCATCGTAAATCATGAGTTTGCAAGAAAGCGTTGCCTGGAAGTTTATGCAAAAGCATTAAAGAAAAATTAGTTTACAAATATGTTGGTGTAATCAATGGTTGCTGCATTTAAATTTTCATAAACCTGCAATAGTTTTACAATTGCATCTTTTCCTTCTTCTTTTAAATTGATGGAATAATCATTTACATACAGATCAATATGTTTACGCATTACATTCTCACTCATTTCCTGCGAATGTTTTTTTACATAGTCGCCCAATAAAGGATAATTTGAAAAAGCATATTCAATACTTTCTTTGATCAGTTCATCTATTTGCAGTTGTACGGAAGACCCAATTTTTCGGCTGATGGTAATTCCTCCCAGCGGTATTGGCATGCCTGTTTGCTTCTCCCAGTAATCTCCCAGGTCTGTTATTTTATGAAGCCCTTTTGCTTCATAAGTAAAACGATTTTCGTGTATGATTACTCCCAATCCTTTTCCATCCAAAACAAATTGTTCTATTTCATCATAACGCAAAAATATTTTTTTCTTTGCGCCTGGATAGGCCAGCGAAAAAAGCAAATGAGCGGTAGTGTTTTCTCCCGGAATGGCGATTGCATATTCAGGTACTTCTTTTTCATTGAACTCTCTTCCTGGTTCCCCCTTTAGGGGGCGGAGGGGGCTAATTAACAATGGCCCAACACCGCTTCCTAATGCGCTGCCGGAATTTAATACGGCATATTTTTCCAGCACCAATGGCAGTACAGCATAGCTGAGTTTGGTAATATCAAGTTTGTCTTCTATTGCCCATTTATTCAATGTTTGCACATCTTCCAGCACTATATCAAAATCAAAACCATGGATATCTATTTTTTTATTTGCGATTGCATCAAATATAAAAGTATCATTTGGGCAGGGAGAAAAACCAAGTGTTAAATGCATGTTTGATGTATGATTTATGATGTAGGATTTATGATGCCTGATGTCTGATTTATGAACTGAGAACTTTTCTTTAATACTTTACAAAGGAATTATCAATTATCAATTATTCAATTATCAATTATTCAATTATCAATTATCAATTATTCAATTATCAATTGCCATTATCAATTTTTCTGTTTCTTCATTCAAATTAATAATGGCGTCTTTCATTTTCCATTTGCTTTTATCTCTTATGCCCACTTCATTACTGATGCCCCTGATTTGCAAAAATGGAATATTTTCCTGCAGGCAAACATAATGAAGTGCAGCGCCTTCCATAGTTTCAATATCTGGCGCAAAATTTTTTATCAGTTGTTTCTTTTGGAATTCGCTGTCACTTATTTTATTAATGGTTACTGCGTTTGCCAATGGCAGGTTGAGATTTTTAACATAAACATTTTCATTAACCAGCCATCCATCAGTAAATGGGAATTTATTTTTATCTGCAAAACCCGTTTGGTAAATGCTGGTAAATTCACAAGATTCTTCTATGCCAATATCTGCAAAAGTATCCTGTCTTACAATCACCACATCTCCCGGCTTAAATTTATTATTGAAAGTTCCGGCAATGCCAGCCTGTATTACCAAATCGTATTTGGTTTGATATAATTTCTTTTGAAGCTGATATAAAGCAGCCGGGCAACCTATTCCGGTTATTTCGATATCCACATAAACAGGCAAAGCATTTAATGGTTCAATTTCTGATTTTGTAGCAGCTATCAATAATATTTGCATACTGCAAAATTCGTACTTACACTTTATATTTCAGGATTTACACGCTACCTTAGCGAAAATTTTAGTGAGGGGATGATTTACATTACTCGGATAGAACATTTTACTGCAGCTCACAAGTTATATAATCCTTCATGGACACGTGAGCAAAACGAGGCCGTTTTTGGCAAATGTGCCAATGAGAACTGGCATGGTCATAACTTTGAATTGTATGTAACCATTAAAGGAGATCCAAACCCGGATACAGGTTTTGTATATGATGTAAAACGATTGAGCAAAATCATCAATGACCAGGTGATAGAAAAACTGGATCACAAAAATCTGAATGAGGATGTGGATTTTATGGCCGGTAAAATGTGCTCCATTGAAAACCTGGTGATTGCAATATGGCAGCAGTTGTCACCACATCTTCCTGCTGAAGTAAATTTACATTGCCTGAAATTGTATGAAACACCCCGGATCTTTGTTGAGTATTACGGAAACTGATCTGCAACTTCCAATAATTTTTTCGCAAAAGTTGCATTTAATTGTCGCACTTCAATAAAGGGTTGTCAACCTTTTTAAAGCATTTTTAGTTGAAAGAAACCTGGTAAAGGTTGACAATCCTGTTTGCAGGATTGTCCTGCAACAGACAATTATTATTTTACATTGATTTGAACTTTATACTCTTTGAATGGTTTAGTATCTTGTACAGAAATAAGAAATTACTGGTATGAATAAAGTGGCAGTTTACAGGAAGGAACATTTTAATGCAGCACACCGGCTTAACAATCCTGATTGGGACGAGGCAACCAATCAACGTGTTTTTGGTAAATGCAATAATCCAAGTTATCACGGACATAATTATGAACTGATAGTTAAATTGTGTGGTATGCCTGATCCGGCTACCGGGTATGTGTATGATTTAAAATTATTGAGTGATTTGGTGAAGGAACTGGTGTTAGAAAGATTTGATCATAAAAATTTAAATCTTGATACCGTTGAATTCAAAAATCTTAACCCAACTGCAGAAAATATTGCAGTGGTGATTTATAATTTATTAAGGGAAAAGATTGATAACAATTACGATCTTCAGGTTCGTTTATACGAAACCGAGAGAAACTTTGTAGAGTACCCTGCTGGTTAAAAATAATACAACCAAACAGCATCGATGCTGTTATTGCTACATAAAAAAATAGATAAGAAGAAAATGGCTTACAAAAAAGTTGACCAGTATGATGAAGATGTCACTGCTGGGTTAATGAAAACTTATAAGGACACCATTTCACTACTGGGTGAAGATGCTGCAAGGGAGGGACTGCAAAAAACACCCGAGAGAGTGGCAAAGGCAATGCAGTTTCTTACGCAGGGTTACCAGCAGGATGCAGTAGCAATATTGAACTCCGCAAAATTTCATGAGACGGTAAGTGAAATGATAATTGTAAAAGACATTGAACTGTACAGTATGTGTGAACATCACATGCTGCCGTTTTATGGCAAGGCACATGTAGCATATATTCCTAACGGATGGATAACCGGGTTGAGTAAAGTGGCAAGGGTGGTGGATGTGTACAGCCGCAGGTTGCAGGTGCAGGAAAGATTGACAACTGAAATACTGGGTGCAATAAAAGAATCATTAAATCCTCTGGGTGTGGCTGTAGTAATAGAAGCCTCACATTTATGTATGATGATGAGAGGTGTGCAAAAACAAAATTCTGTAACTACTACTTCTGCTTTTTGGGGAGAGTTTGAAAAGAATGAAACCCGGAGTGAGTTTTTAAAACTGATCAGTGCTAAATTACATTGATTCCCATAAGTTGTAAACATCAAAATCTATTGCACATTCAGCGCTTAACTGGAAAAGCGTATCTTTTTTTGAAACATATTTTTCATTGATCAATTCAAATACATCCACTGTTTTTTTTTCTGTATCAGCAATCACATAAAACTTTACAGCTTTCATTTCATACAAATTATACTTTGTGTTCCTGTCCCGGAGTTTGGTGGAGTGGGAAGAGATTTCGACAATTAAGGAAGGTGGTTTGGTTATGTAATTATCATCTGCTGAAGTATTACATAATACAACACAGTCGGGCCTTACAACTGATTCGTCATCTATAATCCAGTCTAACTCATAAAACGCCTGGCAATTACAGTTTGATCCATTTTCTTCTAATTTATTTTCAATTTTCCTGATAAATGTCTTGCCAAACCATTGGTGATCTTTAATGGGGGATGGTGCCATTGCATACGGATAACCATTCACCAGTTCCCAATCACCTTTCCATAACAGGTAATCCTGGTAAGTATATCTTTCTGGTTTGAAGATTTCATCAGGAAGGCTCATAATAATTTTGTTGTTCAAATTTAAAAATTATTTTTGATTCAAATTTTTTAATTATGGCACATGCTTATGTATTCCCCGGTCAGGGTTCACAGTTTAGTGGAATGGGAAAAAATTTATACGAATCCAATTCATTGGCAAAAGATTTATTTGAACAGGCAAACGAAATTGCAGGTTTTCGTATTTCTGATGTGATGTTTAGCGGAACAGATGAAGACCTGAAAAAAACCAATGTAACTCAACCTGCAGTTTTTTTGCATTCAGTGATTGCATTTAAAACATTATCCCCTTCGTCAGGCTCAGGAGCAAAACCGGAGATGGTGGCCGGACATTCTTTGGGTGAGTTTAGTGCGTTGGTGGCTAATAATGTGTTGAGTTTTGAAGATGCTTTCAGGTTGGTAAACATTAGGGCTGCGGCTATGCAGAAGGCTTGTGAACTCAATCCTTCCACCATGGCGGCGGTGCTGGCATTAGCAGATGAAAAGGTAGAAGAAGTTTGTGCCAGAGTGCAAAGTGAAACTGGAGAAGTAGTAGTGCCTGCTAATTTCAATTGTCCGGGACAGTTAGTGATCAGTGGTTCCATCAAAGGAATTGAAATAGCCTGCGAACAAATGAAAGCGGCTGGTGCTAAAAGAGCATTGGTATTGCCGGTAGGCGGCGCTTTTCATTCACCATTAATGCTGCCTGCAAAAGAAGAACTGGCGGCGGCAATTGAAGCAGCCATATTTAATGCGCCTTCTTGCCCGGTGTATCAAAACGTGGTAGCAAAAGCGGTGTCAGATCCATCAGCTATTAAACAAAACTTAATTGATCAGTTAACCAGTGCCGTTAGATGGACGCAGAGTGTGCAGGCAATGATTGCTGATGGTGCCACACATTTTACGGAAGTAGGTCCGGGTAAAGTATTGCAGGGATTGGTAATGAAAATTAATAAGGAGATGGTGGTGGATGGGGTGAGTTAGAAATTTATTTTTAAGTTATTTTCTTGATGCCTGATAACCATTCTATGGTTCCATATTTTTTCCAAATTTTTGTCGCCCACAGAGAACCTGTAATGAAACCAATTAAAACAATAATTATCGAAATGATCTTGACGGTTTGAGTTGGCCAGCAGTAATACAATCCTATTGAAATCAATGAAAATCCGAGTGTGGTTCCTAATGCAATCTGAAGCCAGCCTAATATCTCAAGAAATAATTTAATCAGTTTCATTATTAAAAAATCCTGAAGCATTTTAATAATTTAACTCTTACAGAATTAATTGAAGTTAATTCTACTTTAACAAACTTGAAATTGTAAAATCGATTGACTATATTTTT
>JAYVLZ010000099.1:0-7294 GCA_043759175.1 Chitinophagaceae bacterium
GCAAGCCACGATTTACAGGAACCATTAAGAATGGTGAGCAGCTTTATGCAGTTACTGGAAAAAAAATATAAGCCCCAGTTAGATGATACTGCCAGACAATATATACATTTTGCAGTGGATGGTTCGGAGAGAATGAAAAAACTTATTCTTGATCTGCTTTCCTTTTCAAAAATAGGTATGGAGAAACATTTTAAAGAAACGGTTGATGTTGATAAAATAATAAAGGAAGTAAAATTGAACCTGATGGTTCCTATTACGGATTCCCATGCAAAGATAACAGTGGATACAATGCCGGTGATACAAGGTAATAACACCCAGATAAAACAGCTTTTTCAAAACCTCATCAGTAATGGAATAAAATATTGCAGCGAAAGTACACCCGAAATTGAAATTGGCTGCAGTGTAGAAAACGGCAAACATAATTTTTATATAAAAGATAATGGCATTGGTATAGACAATAAATATTTTGAAAAAATATTTATTATTTTTCAGCGGTTGCATAATAAAACAGCATATTCAGGCACAGGTGTGGGCCTTTCTATCTGTAAAAAAATTGTTGAAAAACATGGTGGAACAATAACCGTTCAGTCTGAACCGGGCAAAGGCAGCACTTTTTATTTTACAATACCTTAAACAAACTATGATGACAGACGCACACATAATGCTGGTGGAAGATAATGAAGGAGATATTGTGCTTACACAGGAAGTCTTTAAAAACTCAGGGTTACTTTATCCTCTTTCTGTAGCAAGAGATGGTGAAGAAGCGCTCGATTTCCTTTATAAAAGAAACAAGTTTGAAAAAGTTGAAAGGCCTGATTTGATTTTAATGGATATCAATATACCCAAAATTAATGGCAAAGAAATTTTGGCAAGTATAAAAAATGATCATGAACTTAAAACCATTCCCGTAATTATGCTCACCACTTCTTCTTCACAGGATGATATACTTGATTCCTATAAAAACCATGCAAACTGTTTTATAACCAAGCCCCTTAATCTGGAAGATTTTGTAGAAACCATTGGGCAAATAAAAAATTTCTGGTTCTCTATTGCCACTATTGTTAACACAAAGAAATAAGTACCTTATGGATTACGGTAACACTACATTTATTATTGAAGACAATCCCGGAGATCTGCTCATATTAAAAGATCAATTAAAAACAGCAGGATGGTGTACAGAATTCAATAAGGAAAACTTTCGTTTATCAGATGCTGTTGAAGACTTGAAAACGATCAAACCTGTTGTGGTTTTCCTTGATTTGAATCTTCCTGACAGCAATGGGCTTGAAACCTTTCTTGCTATCCAGGAAATGGTTCCGGATGTACCCATCATTATTCTCTCAGGCATGAACGATACTTCATTATCGCTGCAAGCCGTACAGGCAGGTGCACAGGATTTTTTAGTGAAAGGTGAATTTGAAGAAAAGTTGCTGCTAAAAACTATTTTATACAGTATCGAAAGAAAAAAAACACAGTTAAAATTAGAAGAAGCAAACAGGCGGTTTAGTTATGCTTCCAAAGCCACTAATGATGCGCTATGGGACTGGGATATGAAATCCAATGAATTTTTTTGGAATGATAAGGTGAAAATATTTGGCTATCACGATGCAGTAAGAAAAAATAAATCGTGGCGTCTAAATAATATTCATCCTGTAGACAAAAAAAGAATTACAGCAAAGATGAACGAACTGATTAATAATTCTATCGAACAATGGAGTGAGCAGTATCGGTTTCGCTGTGCAGATGGCTCTTATAAATATATTCATGACAGGGGATATATACTAAGAGACAGAAATAACCAACCCAACCGGATGATAGGAACTATGCAGGACATTACCGGCCAGGTGATGCTGCAAAAAAAATTAGAAGAGGAACGGGAACAAAAACAAAAAGACATATTAAGGGCTGCTATTGAAAGCCAGGAGAAAGAGCGGAATGAAATTGGCAAGGAGCTCCATGATAGTGTAACGCAAATTTTAGCCACGGCTAATATATATTTGAGCCTCGCCAGAAAAGACAATGAAATAAGAACACTTGAATTAGTACAGGACAGCCGTAATTTAATTAACAAAGCCATTGAGGAAATACGCAATCTTTCACACGCCCTCGTGTCTTCTCACATTGATAATGTAGGATTGGTAGTGTCAGTTGAGCATCTTATCAACAATATGCATCCGTTACAAATTGTTAAGGTTGATTTTAAACATAAAATTGAAGACCATGTTATTCACCCAATGTTATTACTTACGGTGTACAGAATTATCCAGGAGCAAATGAATAATGTTTTTAAACATGCCCGGGCTTCTAAAGTCTCAATAGATTTAAGAATAAAAAATGATACGATTAAGTTACATATATCTGATGATGGAATAGGCACTGCCAATTATTTAACAGGAAAAGGGATTGGTCTTTCAAATATCCGCAACAGGGTAAATACCTATAATGGCAACGTAGTTTTTGAGACTTCGCCGGGCAATGGCTTTAAAGTAACTGTTGAACTTCCGTTAAAACTACCGGCAAATAAAAACTGAAGCTGATATTTTGCAGCGTAATACAACAGATGGTTTTATAAGTTGTAATTTAAACCGGGTACAGTTCTTTATTTTTCTTTAATCTTTATAAGTTTTTTAATAAAAAGAGGAATAACGAAAATTCTGTACTTATTATTCAGGACAACCCAGAAGCCGTATTATTACTTTCTATCTTCAGCTTCATTTAGAAAAACTGCAAAAGGAAAAGTAATATCAGTACCTGTATCTCTCTTTGTAAAATGAGTAATTTTTATTTTACAAAGAGAGAAGATTTCTTTTTTGAATTTAACGCAGTGTCATTTAAACAGAAAGTATAAAAGCGTGGAAAATAACTCTGTTATGAGAAAAAAAATACACGACTCCTCCTGCATTTTTCGAATTTAAATTCTTTTACTAAAATATTAAGCAGAGGTTTACAACTTGTTGAATACTTATAGTTATACGTTTTGATAGCTATTCAATACAATATAATCCATCTTCAGCTATCAAAAATTTTTTCACAAAATATTAAACGGTTACAAAACTGCACGTGGCAGATTATTTGTTTTGATTACTATCACCAAAGTATTCTTTGTAAAATAGTTTTTAAACAATAAAAAACACAATTATGAAAAAGTACAAAATGATGAGCCTGGCAGTATTGCTGCTAATATTTACAGCAGGTGCCTTCACTAATACATTGCAAGCCCAGAACAAATCAGCCAAAGTATTAAAGGAAAGTAAAGAAGCTAAAACATTTTTTATTAAAACAGATGCTTCCATGAAAAATCTGTTTAATAACTCTTACGGCTATGTAATATTTCCTAACATTGGTAAAGGTGCTTTTATTGCAGGCGGTGCCGGTGGCAGAGGAACAGTATATGAAAAAGGGAAAGCGATAGGTACTGCAAAAATGGTACAGGTAACAATAGGTTTGCAGGCTGGCGGACAAGCATACAGGGAAGTAATCTTTTTTGAAAACAAAGATGCACTCGACCGCTTTAAGGGTGACAAACTTGAATTTAGCGGACAGGCTTCTGCGGTGGCTGTAAAATCAGGGGCATCTGCTAATGCAAAATATAATGATGGAGTAGTTGTCTTTACACAAGAAAGAGGTGGTTTGATGCTGGAGGCATCAATTGGTGGCCAGAAATTTAATTATAAGCCTTTCTAATATTTTGAACTAACATAAAAAACAAGGATGTCTCAAAAGAGTATTTCCAAAAATTGCCACGCAGAGGAGCAGAGTGCACAGAGGTTGAAAATCAATACTCTTATTCTCTGCGATCTCTTTAACTCAGCGTGCAAAAAATTCTTTTGAGACAGCCTGTTTTTTTATGAACCGTTATCATGCTGCTGTGCCTGCACAAATAACGGAATCTTAAAACCGTTACATGTTGCCCGTTATTTATTTAACGGCAATTAAATCTACCATTTCAATAACAGGATCTTTAGCCAGCAAAGTACTGGCGTTTGCCATCAATGCTGCCGCTATAGGGCCATTAAGATGCGCCATACGCCCTTCTTCCGTTTCAAACGTATCAAATATGCCAAAGGTAGAAGGTCCTATTTGTAAGGCATACCATCTTACAGTATCGGGTTCTCCTTCTGCAAGTGGTAATGCTGATTTTAAAAATTCAAGTACTTCAGTCTCTTTGCCGGGCTTAGCTTCAACCCTTGCAAGAATTGCAAATTTTTCCATTAGTATTATTTTATGAATGATGAATGATGATATTAAACCGAAATAAATTTTGTTCCATTAAAATCAAAAAGTAAAATAAGTTGTAATTGCCGGCAATACTTGCCTTCTGGCCGGCAGTTCATTCTTCCCTTATTATAGCCTTATGAAGTTATGAAAGTACAATGACTATCCGCAATTTGGTTCATACTATAATCTGTCAATACATTTTACTCTCCTCACAACCCCGTCAGTGGTTGCAAACCCTGACGGCGGTTGAAGAAAACCACTACTTTATTTTTAAGGACCTTATCTAACCGCCGTCGGGGCTGAAAGCCGCCGTCGGGGTTGGGTATAACCAAATAACGGATAGTCATCGAAAGTACTTACTATATTGTTATCATGAAAATAGCAGTATTTATTCTTTTGAACATTTCCGGCACAGCAATATGAAAAGTCGTAAATACCCCCTTAGAATGTCTGTGCTGCACAGCATAAATGATCAACCACTACAATATTTTTGTGTTGACAAATATTTATAACTACAAAATCTTTTTACAATGGCAACGCTAAAACCTTATTTAACATTTAACGGCAATTGCCGGGATGCAATGAATTTTTATAAAGAATGCCTGGGCGGCGAACTTTCATTAATGGTAGTGGGGGACTCACCCGTCGCAGACCAGATGCCGCCAAAATACAAGGATCAGATTCTGCACTCCTCTTTAAAAACAGATGAACTGGAATTGATGGCCACCGATATGCAACCTGAAAGTTTGAACGAAGGTAACAGCAATCACCTGTGCCTTATCTGTAAAACTGAAGATGAAACCAAAAATTTGTGGGATAAATTATCTGCTGGTGGAAAAGTAAACCAGCCACTTAACAAAATGTTCTTTGGACTGGTTGGAACCTTTACAGATAAATTTGGAAAACGCTGGATGATGGAGTGTGATATACCATGATAGTGGATGAGAAACACTCAATAAGTAATTTGCAATTACCTGTTGGTTGCTGCTTTAACAGTTTGTAATATTGCTAAAGCAGCAGCTGATTTATTCACAGTGTAAAAAATAAACAGCATGGTCTCCAGATTAAAACCCACCACTATTGAAGAATATATCAACGCAGCACCTCCGGATGTGCAGGAGAAATTAATTCAATTGCATGAATGCATCCGTGTCGCTGCACCCGGCGCTAAAGAAGACCTTAAATGGAACATGCCTGCTTACAGTTACCAAAAAATACTGGTTACGTTTGCTGTATTCAAACATCATATCGGTTTCTATCCCATGCCATCAGCCATCCGGGCTTTTGCAAAAAGTCTTGCTAAGTATAAAACTGCTGAAGGGTCTGTTCAGTTTCCATTAGATCTGCCGCTGCCGTTAGGTCTTATTCGAAAGATTGTTCTGTTCCGGGTTAAGGAAAGTGAGGATGGTGTTATTAAATGGCGGTCGTAAAACTTAACAGTACCTTATTTGGCCTAATTACATTTTTTCACATTAATGATGAATAAGGTTGAATCATTAAGCTATTTATTTTCTACTAAGGTTGGTACAAAATCACTTTTTTATCCCTTGCAAAGTATAAGTATTATAACAATAATAATTCCTAAATTTTTTTATCATTTATTTTATATTTTTTTAAAATACTTATCAATAATAAAGGGTGAATTCAACATTCACCCTTTATTATTTTATCAATCATTCAATCTCTATCCTTAATGCAGCAATATGGAAGGCAACTGAGCTTCGAACATTGCTGTAAATTGCTGGCTGGTTAAAATATGTCCCTGCTTTTGTGCATTATCAGCAACACTATAACCCCACTCAGCAGCAGCCATTCTTTGTGTTGGCGTTCCGTGGTGGCCATTGGATGTAAATGAACAATCTCCTGTGTTAAAAAATACCTGCAGAAATTGTTTCACCCTTTTCCATTGCATAGAAGCTCCTCTTGCATGAGAAAGATAATAAGCCGAATATGCATCTGCCATCAATTCAGTTCTCCGGGTGGCTTCGGGGCTGCTTTCGTCTGTAAACAATCCAAGTTGAAATTGAATATGATGACCAAATTCGTGAGCCAGAATTGCCTGCGGGGCTACATCCCCATATCCAATACCGGTAAACGCATTCATAATGCCATCACCCATTACGATCTTATCTGGAACTGTTCCAAAAGGCGGGAAGGGAAATGATGACTGTGCAAATGCATTAAAAGTAAAGATGGGATGATTACCATTTCTGTATTGCGGAACATCATTCAGCAATTGAATAATTAAATCTGCCCAAAATGCAGCCACTGAAGGACTGTCGCCATAAAGAATCATATCAATCCTGATAACTTTATCTCTGTTACGCAGCATGCTTCCATGCATGGCTGCCAATACAATACCATTCGTTTGTATATTCCAGAACCGCTTTAAGTCTTTAAATGTTTTTGTTACCCTTTGAGTGTATTCACCATTTACTCCAAAGTATTGATTAGCCGAACTGTTTTCAAAAAATAATGCATCGTATTGAGGGAAATCAAGCATGCCCGTAACAAGCGCAAAGAAAATAACTTCATCGTCCCAATCAGCAAGTTCCTGGCCCAGCCATTGGAACAGCGAAGTATTAGCATCACAGGGGGTTGGTTGTATTACATGCAGTGCCCTTTGAACCATGTACCGGTACTCCGGGTGCATTTTTATTAACAATTTTGAGTTTTGTTCCAGTCTTTTTTTATAGCCGGCTGGCAGTGAAGAACGGAGGCTCACGAGTTTTGCTTTTAATGCAGCAGAAAGCATGTTTGACTGTTTTGCAGAAAGGTTACTTTCAGTTTGAACCCCAGCATTGTTATTGTTGCCGATATCTTTTTTACAGCCTGTGATCAGGATAACAGATACAGCAAGCACTCCGGTAAAAAGTTTTAAGTGTTTCATGTGTGAAAGATTTATGGTTTAAAAAAATAATTACTTGTTTGTAAAAAGAATATTCTCTTACCTGGTAATATTTTTTCCTGGAGCCGGGAGGTATAAAAAAAATTTAAAGCAGTCTTTACTTTTTGTAATAATGGTACAATAGAGATTGCAACACTTATAATGCCAAAAAAAGTTTAAGTTTTAAAA
>JAYVLZ010000100.1:0-6421 GCA_043759175.1 Chitinophagaceae bacterium
TGAATGATTTGTTTTATAGAAAATTGATCAGGAGGCGGGTGTCAGTTTCACATTTACTGCATTGGCTCCTTTAGGTCCCATTTCTACTTCAAAAGATACTTTGCTGCCTTCATGTACGGGATCTTTCAATCCATTAATATGAACAAAGACGCTTTGCTGGGTTTCCAGGTCTTTAATAAAACCATATCCCTTTGCCTGGTTAAAAAATGTAATGGTACCTTTTCTTATAAGGTCTTCAGGATCCATTTCCTGTTGTTTTGGAACACCAATCTCAATATCCTCCAATTTTACCTTTCTCATTTTTCTTGGATCAGGAGGGGTAGATGAGATGTTCCCATTCTCATCAATATATGCAAGCATATCGTCAAGACTTTTTCCTTCCTTATTGTTGTCTTTTCTTTCCTGCTTGCGTTCAGCTTTTTCTTTTTTACTTTGTTGTTTTTTCTTTTCTCTTTCTTTTTTATTCCAGGTTTCTGCCATAATTTTTTATTAATTTAAATGATTAAATATTCTGTTTTTCAGAATGGTTGTTGAGGAGCTTATCTGGGGAAAAGTGAGAAAGGTTTTCTGCAGATGTAATGTAAAGGTAAGCTTTTCTAAGCGGCTTTTGTATGTTAGGGTAACATTTGTTAATACAAAATTTACACTGCTGTTATTTTTTTATGAATAAAAAATCATCCGGAAGTTTTTATTGACAGATATTTTCTAACTGTGTTTTTTAATTTAATTAGTTAATGCACACCCATAACCATATCTTTGCCCCTCTTAATGTTATTGCTCTCTTGGTTTGTGCGGTTTTATTCCTCCCCAAATTTTGTGATGTTCTAACCTAAGGCAGATAAGAAGCCAATCATTTACTGGCAGCCTTGTCACATTTATTAATCTAAAAAAATTATAGTGTCATTTAACAATTTGCAGCTCATTGAGCCTGTGTTACAGGCGTTGAGCAAAGAAGGGTACAGCATCCCTACACCAATCCAGCAACAATCCATTCCTGCTATTTTACAAAAGAGAGATTTGCTGGGATGTGCCCAAACGGGTACCGGTAAAACTGCTGCATTCACCATTCCTATTTTGCAACTGATGCACCAGCAACAGGAAGGAAAACAAAGACAGCATCGTATTCAAACGTTGATCCTTACACCCACCCGTGAGTTGGCCATACAGATTGGCGAAAGCATTGAAGCTTATGGAAGATTTCTTCCACTGAGGCATGTGGTAATCTTTGGTGGGGTATCACAATATGGCCAGGTAAATGCTATCCGCAATGGCGTGGATATTATTGTGGCCACACCAGGCCGTTTACTGGACCTGATGCAGCAACGAATTATTTCATTGAGCGAAATTCAGTTCTTTGTGCTGGATGAAGCCGACCGTATGCTGGATATGGGTTTTGTACATGATGTAAAACGCATCATTACCAAGCTGCCTGCTAAAAGGCAAACCTTGTTTTTCTCTGCCACCATGCCGGATGAAATTAAACAGCTGGCAAACGTATTATTAACCAACCCGGTAAAAGTGGAAGTAACTCCTGTTTCTTCAACAGTTGATATCATTCAGCAATCAGTTTATTTTGTGGAGAAGCAAAACAAGCAACCTTTATTGGTTCAGTTGCTGCAGGATCAAACCATTGAAACTTTACTGGTATTTACACAGATGAAACATTCTGCTGATAAATTATCAAGAAGTCTTAACAGTGCAGGTATTCGTACCGAAGCCATTCATGGTAACAAATCTCAAAATGCAAGACAGAATGCATTGAAGAATTTCAAGAACAGGGAAACCCGGGTGTTGGTTGCTACAGATATTGCAGCACGTGGAATTGATATTGATGAACTGACCCATGTGCTCAATTATGAGTTACCAAATGTTCCTGAAACTTATGTACACCGCATTGGCAGAACCGGAAGGGCAGGGGCAAGCGGTATTGCCATGTCTTTTTGTGATGTGAGTGAAAAAGCATTACTGACCGATGTTCAAAAATTGATCAGGAAAACAATTCCTGTGGTAAAGGGACATGCATTTGAAAACAATTCAATGCACGGCAGTCCTGTACATGCTAAAGCATCTGCACCAAGCAACAATTACCGCAGTCCGGAGAAAAGAAAAAGATTTACCAAATCCTATTCTTCACAAAGGGCGTATTAATTAAGAACTTAATAACGATAGCAAACAGCATTGATATTCATACCAGCACCAACAGATGCAAACAAGATTACATCACCGGCCTCAAGCCGGTGATCTTGTATCTGCTCTTTTCTTACAAGATCATATAGAGTGGGAATAGTAGCAACTGAACTGTTACCCAGCCATTGAATGCTCATGGGCATAATGTTTTCCGGGTGTTGATGGATGCCATACAAAAGATACAATTGTTTGATAATAGCTTCATCCATTTTTTCATTTGCCTGGTGAATGAATATCTTTTTCAGTTCCTTGATTTGCACACCACTTTTATCTAAGCAATCTTTCATAGCAGCAGGTACATGTTTGATAGCATATTCATACACTTTGCGTCCTTTCATTTTTATGTAGCGTACATGTGGATCACTTCCGGGTAAATTGGATTGCCCCATATTAATATAATTCACTTCATCCAGCGAATGTGTTTGCATGGACATATTCAGCATACCGGAACCATTTTCATTTGTTTCTTTGTATTCTAATACTGCAGCACCGGCACCATCACTGAAGATCATACTGTCACGGTCATAGATATCTATCACTCTTGATAACGTTTCTGTACCAATCACCAATGCTTTTTTTGCAATACCAGCTTTAAAAAATGCATCCGCCTGTATCACTCCCTGCACCCATCCGGGGCATCCAAATAAAATATCATACGCTATGCAGCCGGGGTTGCGGATACCTAACTGGTGTTTAATAAGACAAGCTAAAGAAGGTACTGCATCTGTTTGCACCGTTAGCTTTAACACATTGCCAAAATTATGTGCCACTATCAGCTGGTCTATATCTTCCGGATTAATGCCGCTGTTTTCGATGGCATTTTTTGCAGCAATAGCGCCTATATCCGAGGCAGTAAGATTATCTGACGTGTAGCGTCTTTCCTGGATGCCGGTGATCTGTTTAAATTTTTCTACTATTATTTTTGGGGGTGCAGTAAGTGGCAGCTGATTGTCGCCATAAAATACATGTTGTGTAAAATCGCTGTTTGACTTTACAACCGGTGGGATGTAGCAACCCGTTCCTGAAATGATTGAACGAAACATACTGGCCAAAGTTTACAAAAAAAAATCTGCTGCCATATGACTGAAGGCAGCAGATAAACTGATATAAATTATGTGCCAAATTGTTAAATTAAATTTACAAAAGGCATATTCACATGAATAGATACTCACTGTTTTACTCAGCAGTTACTTTATCTAATTCCTCTTCTTCAGCTTCACTGGTTTCTTCCGGAGCAGGAGTGTTGTTTTTTATAGTAAGTGTAAAATCATTACTCAGCGCAAACTCCAGCCATTGATCCACCAATAATTTCTTTATGGCTTCATCTTCCTGTAGTACTGCAGCCAGCTCTTTAGCAACAGCGGCCTGTTTTATCTGCGTATTGATACGCCCTTTATTTACCTGAAGCTGCGTAAAACTAAACTTAATCTTACGTCCACCGGCAGCTCTTTCAAAATCGGTATTATTCAAACGCATTGTCTGATCTCCGCCCGAAGAACGCTTTATGAGTATTGCAATTACAGGCAGATACTTTTTCCATGTTTGTGTGAACATACATTAACTTTTAATGTTCTTTTCAGAAACGATTATTAAAATCAATCAATAAAAAAATTGGCTTGCACTAATTGTTTTCACTTAAACGGGTAAACTCTGCGCCATTATATATACGTGCCAAGCTGGCATCTTTTGTTCTTTCCCATTCTTCCACGTTAGAGTCAGAAACTATTCTCCAGAAATTTTTTGATTTTAATTCATTAAAATCATTAGTGCGGATGAACAAACCTTTTACAGTAGCTCTCTGCTTGAAGTGAATGTTTATTTTGGGATTCTTTTGTGCCTTTGTGTCAATGAATTTCTCAATACTTTCATTTGTCATACTTGAAAATTTATTTTAATTTATGATAAAAACTGTTGTTATAATTGGTAAATAACTGCCCCAACTTAGTATTCTCAATTTTAAAACCAGGTTTGAAACATAGATGTTCATGCGTAGTAACAATTTTAAACAAAAACCTTGAGCAGAATTCAGGTGTAATAAAAAATACGAGGACTATAAATGATCGTTCGCTTACAAGAGATTAAGTCAATAATATTCTGGAAAGGTATGCTTTATTTGTGAGATTTTCAGTTTTTTCTTTGCCGTATGAGTGCATGTTACGATTGGATAATTAATTTACCTTATTATTTCAATCAGCAAATTCATTGATCTGTATCAGGGGTTTCCTTTGAATAAGCCATTATCTTTCTTACAAATTAATTCATTATGAAACAGCAATACCAAAGATGCCATCGGTTCCGGTACATATCCATACTATTTTGTCTGTCGCTTTTTTTATATTCCTGCGACACTTATAATTTTTCCCGTCCGCAGCCGGTAGATAAAGAAAATATATATGAATTTCCTATGGATCTAAATGGATACTGGGTAGCTGAGGAAGAATCTGATTCTCTTTATATTTCAAAAAAGCATGTAGATTTTTTTATAAGAGAAGTTGAAAAAATAGTTCCGGGTGCATGGCCACGACTGAATGATACAGGGGGATATGTTTATCCATCTTATCCCGGCACTGCGTTTCAAACAATTGAATATGATTCTTTAAAAAAGCCGGTTGATACGATTAATAACTTCCTGTTAAAAGATAATTATGCATACGCCATAAATGGAAAACACCTGCTGGAAAAAGGTTATCCCTGCCGGATTAATGACGACAGTATCATTGTGATGAAAAATGATACCGTTTCTATTGACCTGGGGCAAAATGCTTTTTTACGCAGACTCAATAAAGATTTTTATGTGCTCAATCTGCACATTAAAAATATGTTGTTTGACCAGAATGGCTGGTGGCAATTGGTAATTATTGAAAGGAAAAAAGATACTGTTAACTTATGGTATTGTAATGATAAATTATTAAAACAATCCTCCATATTGTACGAATATGGCAGCGAAAATTACCTGGATAGTAAGTGGACAACAACAGATATGCTCCGCCTGATGGAAGAAGGAAGTTTTAGCATCGATAACAGATTTAAAAGGGCAAAAAATGCAGGTCGGTAAACTACAGGTAAAATTTGTATAAACAGTGTTTCCACACCCTATACAACGGCAGTATTGTTACCATTAACATAAAAGTTTGATCAATCACTCAATTAGATTGTTTCATTGTGTAACTTGAATCAATTTTTTAAAACATCTTCAATGAAACTAACCTGCGGACGTATTATTGTTTTATTTATTTCTATGTTTTTTTCTATCGCTGTTAATGCCCAAACAAAAAACTCCAAAACGGATAGTACAGGCAAGCCATCCACGCCAACCATTAACCAGGGGCCTAAACCTTATAAAGATGTTATTACTTCCAAAGCGATATCAGACGAAGGCTTATTTTGGGTGCATAAAATAGAAGAAAAATATTTCATTGAAATTCCTGATTCATTATTTGGCCGTGAAATTTTGGTAGTGAACAGAATATCAAAAGCTGCAGCGGATATGCGTATGGGCGGATTTTTTGGATATGCCGGAGACCAGATTGGGCAAAATGTGATTCGCTTTGAAAAGGGCCCAAATAATAAAATCTTCATTCGTACTATTTCATTTGCTGAGTATTCAAAAGATTCCACGTCTCCAATGTTTACCGCAGTAAAAAATTCAAACGTTCAGCCGATTGTTTCTTCCTTTGACCTTAAAGCTTTGGGAAAAGATTCTGCCGGTGCAGTGATTGACATAACTGATTTTATTAATGGGGATAATGATGTGTTGTATTTTAACAGCAACTTTAAGTCGGTACTCAAAGTAGGAGGATTGCAATCTGATAAATCTTATATCGTAGCAGTAAAATCATATCCCATAAATCTTGAAATAAAAACGGTGAAAACCTACAGCCGCTCCTCCGGAGGCCCAGGATCTTTTGGCGGATCGGGAAATATGACAATGGAACTGAACAGTTCATTGGTACTTCTTCCAAAAACACCCATGAAGGGAAGATATTTTGATCCAAGAGTGGGCTTTTTTAATGTAGGCTATACCGATTATGATGAGAATCCACAGGGGGTTAAAAAAATCAGCCTCATCAAAAGATGGAGATTAGAACCCAAAGATGAAGATATTGAAAAATATAAAAGAGGGGAGTTGGTAGAGCCGAAGAAACCCATCATTTTTTATATTGACCCGGCTACGCCAAAAAAATGGGTGCCTTATCTGATGCAGGGAGTAGATGATTGGAAAGGCGCATTTGAA
>JAYVLZ010000101.1:0-6397 GCA_043759175.1 Chitinophagaceae bacterium
GTAATATCTTCCCTTAATTTTTTCTCATCTGCAAATATTGATTTTTGTTTTGTGGCCAGGCAACGGCTTCGTAAGTCTTCCAGTTTGGTATTGTATTCTTCCACCAGTTTTTTTACTTTAGGATTTTTTATTTTATCCATATTATCCTTCAGCATCTTTTGTGTGGCAGTTACACTGTCAACTAATTTGGCAAGGCTTTCATGCAGGTTGTACAATTCCATGGCAGCATTGTATTGTGCCTGCATATCTTCAGGAGTCATTTCACTGGTCTTGTCCCGCTGCATCAGTAATTTATTTTCATATGCTTTTTCACCTACTTTAATTTTCACCGTGTATTCACCTGGTAAAACAGTGGGCGCCACAAAGCCGCCGAAATCTGGCTTGGTACCGCCAGTTGCCACTTTAGGCGGAGTGTAACGCATGTTCCAGTGAACTATGTTCAATCCTTTTCTTTTAGTACCCGGCAGGCTTTGCACCAGCTTGCCCGCCTTGTCATATATTTCCACCCGTACATTACCAGTGTTCAACCTGTCTTTAAAATAATATTGAATAGGTGCATCCTGCGATGAATTGGCGCCATTATAACCGTCACCAATACCCGAACCCACATAATATTTACCCATCGTAATATCAAAAGGTTTTGGATCAAATATCAGCACTTCTTTTTCTGAAACTTCTTTGGTCATATTTCTCATTGGTGTGATATTATCCACGATGATGATGCCACGTCCGTGTGTTGCCAGTATCAGGTCGTTGGTTACCGGGTGTATTTGTATGTCCCTCACCAATGCTTTCCATGGTACATTATTTTTCATCCTGAACCAGTTGGCTCCACCATCCAGTGTTGCAAACAATCCCATCTCTGTTCCTAAGAAAAGTAAATCTTTATTTACCACATCTTCTTTTATTTTATGTGCATAGCCGGTAAATTCTTTGCTGTTCAGCCTTGTCCATGTTTTACCCATATCTGTTGACTTGCCAACATAAGTTTTATGATCGCCATACATGTGATTATCAAACGTGGCATACACCGTGTTCTTATCAAACGTAGATGGCTGAATACTGCTCACCCATGTTTGTGCAGGAATACCTGCTGCAGCATAATTCTTTGAAGTATTTGTCCAGGTTTTTCCGCCATCGGTTGTGTATTGCAGGTTCCCATCATCAGTGCCTGCCCAGATTGTATTTTCATTAAAGGATGATTCTGTTAAAGTAAAAATAGTACAGTGATTTTCTGCAGAAGTATTGTCAGCACTTAAACCACCGGAGGATTCCTGGTTTTGTTTCGCTTTGTTATTGGTAGTGAGATCGGGAGAAATTTTTGTCCAGTTCTTACCCATATCTGTTGACTTATATAAATATTGTGCAGCCATATAAAGGTTCCCTTTATTTTTTGTACCGGTCACAATAGGAGAGTTCCAGTTAAAGCGAAGCTTCTCTTCATTTTTAGATGCCTGTGGCTTGATGGTATATTGTTTACCCAATTTCAAATCGCTACGGAAAGCTTCACCGCCTTGTGATTCTGCATATACCATATCTGGATTGGTACCATCTACCTGTACCCAGAATCCATCACCGCCGCCAAGATTTTTCCAGTCGCTGTTTTCAATACCACCGGCACTTTGTGAAGGAGCGTACCAGCTTTGGTTATCCTGCAATCCGCCATATACATTGTATGGTTCTTTCATATCAGCCACCACATGATAAAATTGTGAAACGGGCAGTGAATTTAATTGCAGCCACGAAGCACCCCGATCTGTACTCATATATACTCCGCCATCTGTACCCAAATACATTTGATTGGTATATTGAGGATTGATCCAGAGAGCATGATGATCGGAGTGTACATTGCCGCCGCCATCTGCAAATGATAAACCACCATCATCGCTATAACTAAAAATAAAACCGGGACGATAGACTCTCTTGGCATCTTTTGGATCCACCACTAAGCAGGAAAAATAAAATGGCCGTGACTCTACATTCAATGTAGTCGTTTGTTTTTTCCAGCTTTCACCAGCATCAGTAGAAAGATACAGGCCTGTTTTTTCAGCTTCTACAATTGCCAGTATCCTGTTGGGTTCACTGGGGGCCAATGCCAATGCTGCTCTTCCGATTGGTTTCTTTGGTAATCCATTGGTGAGTTCTTTCCATGTTTTACCTCCATCGGTGCTTTTATGTATGCCACTGCTCATGCCCCCTGAATTAAAAGAGTAGGGAAGCCTTCTAAATTCCCAGGTGCTTGCATAAATTACAGATGGATTGGTTGGATCAACAGCCACATCAGCCACACCTGTTTTTTCATTCAGGTATAAAATTTTCTCAAAAGTTTTTCCGCCGTCGGTTGATTTATATAAGCCGCGGTGTTTGCTGTCGCTCCACAGCGGGCCGGGTGCGGCCACATATAAAGTATTTGAATTCTTTGGGTCGATGATAATTTTGCTGATGTGTTCGGTACTGTCAAGCCCGCCAATCTTGGTCCAGTTATCTCCGGCATCGGTAGTTTTATACAACCCTTCACCTATGGAAACGGTGTTACGCATATTGCTTTCTCCGGTTCCCACATAAACCACTTTCGGATTTTGCTGATCGATTGCCAATGCTCCAATACTCTGGCAATATTTATCAAACACAGATCTGAAAGAAGCACCTGCGTTGGAAGTTTTCCAAACACCACCACCGGCTGATCCAATATAAATGGTACGGGGTTCTTTGTTTACACCTTCAATAGAAGTAATCCTTCCACCCATCACGGCCGGGCCTACCTGCCTTGCTTCCATCATACCAAAAGTGGCGGAAGTGATTTGTGCTGTAATTGCATTGGGAATAGCTGCTGTTAAAAGACAAGACAGCAGTTGCATTATTTTTCTCATAAAAATATTTTTTGAAGTTTGATTGATTTTGAAGGGCAGTTATCTTGTTGGCTTAAACAATTTATCATCCAAAGGTATGTTCACTTCTATTTTATCAAAAGTGATATTGTCCTGTGTATGTGGGAAAAAAAAGCCGTCTGTTGTTTTTTTGAAATCATAAAAATCATTGGTATTCCGCTGTTGCTGGCCATTGCTTACTGATACGGTTTTTATCCGGATGATATAATAATTGGAAGGGTCTGCAAAATAATACAGCGTCTTGTTGGGAGTGATGGTTATTTTGAGCTGTATCGCATCCACTCCATCCACATCCTCATTATCTAATAACTCTACCGTATAGCCTTTTTCTTTGTAGTTGATTAAAATGCCCTGCTGATCAAGATCATTTTGCGCCAGCTTTACATCCTCTGCGGTCATACTTTCCGGTGCCGACTGGCCCTGGAAGGGATTAAAGTTAAAACCCGAATCTTTTGTTACTATATTATAACCGGTAAGGCCGCTAAAGGTGAAATCAGTTCTGTAAGCGGTTTTATCAATGGCGTACAAATTAAAAGGGATCTTCTGACCGGAGAATTCAAGGTTACCAATCATTTTTACAGTTTTGATGGTCAGTAATTTTTCTTTACCACCCTGTGCATCTATGATCTTGTTGATTACCTCATCAACATTGGTCTGTGCAAAAACAATGGCAGAAAATAAAATAAACATCCCGAAAAGGCATGATCGTTTCATAAATATAATTTTAGGTTGAATGACAAGATATTGATAATCTCACAAATCTTTAAATGATTTTTATCAATGGTAAAAAAGGAGCTTTAAAGAAGGGACACAGCTTTATCGTGTAACCGGTTACGGTACACGAAGGCATTATGAAACTATACGGTCAGGTAAAGAAATATGGGTAAGTGATAAAATTTGAGAGAACAAATAGCCATAAACTTTTTTTCATTCATTAGATAAATGAATTGGCTATCCGCTATTTGGATTTAGCCAACCCCAACGGCGGCTTTCAGCCCTGCCTACCGTCAGGCAGGCCCGTCGGCGGTTGCTAAGGTTCTTAAAAAGAAACATGAGTTTTTTATTCAACCGCCGTCAGGGTTTATCCCGTTTTGTAACGGGACTGACGGAGTTTAAAAACCTTTAAATAATGAAATTGATTATTTAATAATAGTGCAGAGAGATTAATGGATAAACAAGTCTGCAATGGGAACTTCCAGGGCCTGGCTTATTCTAAGTAATGAACGCATGGTTAAATTGGTTTGGCCTGTTTCAATTCTTGATAAATTACCTTTTTCAAAATTACATTTATCAGCAAGGTCATCCTGAGTCATTTTTCTTGTTTTGCGGATTTCCCTGATCCGGGATCCTAATTGGTTTAATACGAGTTGAGGCATAAGCGGTATTATCACCAGGGTTTAAAATTAACTGCTGAATAATGCCCGTAAATTTTGGGTAATTTGTTGTTTTAAAATGTAACTTTTTTACGAATTGCTTGTAGTATTAATACTACTAAACATGATAATGCAAAGAAATATTATTGAAGGATATCAATCCCTAAATAATTCAATAATATGGATATCAAGGGCAAGGCATATTTTTTGAAGAGTGCGGATGGTGGGATTGCTGCGGCCAGATTCAAGCCTCGACATACTTGCTTTCTCAAAGTTACATTCAATTGCAAGGTCGTTCTGGCTCATGTTTTTTTTCATTCGCAGCTTTTTAATCTTTTCACCAACTTTAGCCGGTAAATCAGGTTCTTTCATAAAAAGATATTTTCTTTTACAAAAGAAGGTAAGCTACAGTGATACTTGGTTGTCATATAGCACAATTGTGCATTTATGTATATGAAAGTTATCATTATTTATTATGAAGTAATTGTAGATTAAATAACCTTAAAAGAAAAATTTCTTTTTGTTGTTTTTTATTGCAACCTTGTAAAGCAAGCTTTACGGAATAATTATCCTGAATAATATGTTATTAGTGTATGGTGACTATAAAATTCTGCAAACCTTTTTATAGATCTGTTGATTGTTAGACCAATAAATGAAACAACAAAATATTATAATCCCCCAGGATTTGGAACCACCCTTTTTTCAGTATGACTAAGAGCCGCCACATTACAGGGAAAGATGCCGCAGCTATTAAGATCAACTATGCTTACTATCCAGCAAAATTTTTTTCGAAAATTACCGGCTGTTGTTACCAGTGATAAAATAGAGCGTAATGATTAAAAAAATAAACGAAAGAACTGAGCTTTTCTCATCAATATAACTAAATTAACAGAGCAAGCCGTTACACAGCAATGGACAAATTATTTATACTGTAAGAAATAATGGTGTGGGATTTGATATGGAGTATGTAGCCAACTTGTTTTGTGTGTAAAAGGCTTCATTCAAATGAAGAATTTACAGGCACGGTGTGAACTGGCCGGTACAGCGAATTATTAATAAACACAAAAGAAAAATTTGGGTGGAAGAAAAATCAGGCGAAGGCACTACATTCTTTTTCACATTACCTGTTAAACAGGTAGAATATAAAAAATGATATCATGGAAAATTCAGAAGTTGAGATCCTGCTGGTGGAGGATAATTTGAATGATGCAGAGTTAGCAATCCGGGCACTGCATAAAAGTAAAATTGCCAACAAAATTGTGCATTTAAAAGACGGTGCCAGCGCACTGGATTTTCTTTTTGGTAATGGTGAGTTTAAAGGCAGAAATGTCAATAATAAACCGAGGGTAATTCTGCTGGATCTGAAAATGCCAAAAGTAGATGGTATGGAAGTATTAAAAAAGATAAAAGCAGATGAACTAACAAAGAGTATTCCTGTAGTGGTGCTTACTTCTTCTAAAGAATCACCTGATATTGAAGAGGCTTATTTACTGGGAGCTAACAGTTACATTGTTAAACCCGTAGAGTTTGAAGGCTTTATTAAAGCAATTTCTGATCTTGGGTTTTACTGGTTGATTCTTAACCAGGATTTGAATAAATAAATGATCACTAATTCAAAAAAACTTTGGAAAATAAATTAAAAATACTGCACCTGGAAGACCTTTCATTTGATGTGGAAATGGTAGAAAGGGAATTAAAAAAAGGCAATATCATATTTGAAAAATTGGTAGTGGATAACAAGAGTGATTTTGAAAATGCGCTGGAAAATTTTTCTCCTGATATTATTTTGTCCGATCACTCACTTCCTTCTTTTGATTCTACAGCGGCATTGCAAATTGCAAGGCAAAAGGCTTCCAAAATACCCTTTATTCTCGTTACTGCTACCGTATCAGAAGAGTTTGCTGTGCAGGTACTGCAGCAGGGTGCATCAGATTATATTCTTAAAAGTAACCTGAAGCGGCTTCCTGCTGCGGTTATCAATGCCATTGAAAAGAGCAAAATGATTCGTGAAAGAGAATTGGCAGAACAGGAACTGAAACAGTCTTATGAACATGTACGCAGGCTGGCATCACATTTACAGGATGTGAGGGAAGAAGAAAGAGCATTTATGGCACGGGAAATTCATGATGAACTGGG
>JAYVLZ010000102.1:0-20898 GCA_043759175.1 Chitinophagaceae bacterium
TTCTACTTTAACAAAGTTGAAAATAATTTTCAATATTAGCGATTAACACCTGTAAGGTTTATATTTTTGTACTGCAATTATGAATTAAATTTTCCTAAAATTTTCAAGGCTTCCACAATGGCAAAGAAACTCCCGCCGAACGAGAACGGCTTAAAAAATTTTTGTCATTACTGAATGGATTGTTTAAAACAAGCAACAGTAATCAATGTTCTAAAGCTGAATTATACGTTTGTGGTTTATTCCAGTCAAAACGAAGCAATATGGAGCAGATGTCAGAAATAGTTAAGGATGCAGACTATCATCAAATCCAGCATTTTATTAGTGAATCGCCATGGAGTGCCCGGGCAGTAATGGATTCAGTGGCGGTACAGACCAATCAACTCTTTTCACATTTTGATGACGTTCATTTATTAATTGATGAAAGTGGTCACACCAAAAAAGGTACTAAAAGTGTAGGCGTTGCCAGACAGTACAGCGGGCAACTTGGTAAGGTAGACAATTGCCAGATAGCAGTATATGCCGCACTTTCTGCTGATAAATATTGCAGCCTTATTGATGTAGGGTTATACTTGCCGCAGGAATGGGTTTTGGATAAAAAACGTTGTAAGTCAGTGGGCATTCCTGAAGCTGCAGTAAAATATAAAACCAAGTTAGAACTGGCATTAGAAATCATTACCCGTCATCAGCAAAAAGGCACCCGTTTTCACTGGGTAGGCGGCGATGGATTGTATGGTCATGACAGTAAGTTTAGAAATAACCTGGCGGCAATGAATCTTTTGTATATGCTTGATGTTCACAGCACCGATAGCGTATATACCGAAAAACCCAACATCCATATTCCTGTAAAACACTCAAAAAAAGGAAGAACCCCCTGTTTACCCCAAGCCGATAAACCATCCATAAAAGTTTGTGACATAGTGAAGGGGTTAACGGACGAAAATTGGAAAACATATAGTGTTCGTGATACAGCCAAAGGACCACTTGTTATTGATATGTGGGTACAGCAAATTGACACTTGGGATACAACGGCAACTGATAGCCGAAAAGAATTACTGGTGATCCGCCGCAGTAAAAATGAAAAAGGCGTTTATGAATATAAATACAGTTTGAGCAACGCTGATATAAATAACTATAGCTGGCTGCAGTTGGCCAAAGCGCAGGCACAACGTTATTTTGTAGAACGGGGGTTTGAAGATGCAAAACAAGAAGCAGGGATGAGCCAGTATCAGGTAAGGGGGTGGTTAGCATGGCACCATCATATTGCTTTGATAATGTTAAGCATGCTATTTGTTTTAACGGAAAAAATAGCACACAAAAATGAATACCCGTTGCTATCGGCAAGAGATGTGAGAGAAATCATTACCCGTACATATGCACAACAAGGTAATGTTTTGGAAATTATGAACCTCCGGCATAAAAGAAGGCAAGATGATATAGATCGATACTACAGAAAAATATAGTCAACTAATTTAGAATTTCAACTTTGTTAAAGTAGAATTATTGTGAAAAAACTTCCATTCCCAGCTATAATCCGTCCATTACTCAGTGGATTGTTGTTGCAGTCGGTAGCCGTTCCTGTAATTGTGGCAAGATCTGCACTGGTTTCACCAACTGTTATTATGCCTAAATCAACCGCTTTACTTTCAACAGAAAAAGTTTTTTTTGAAAAAGGGATAGCGCTTGAGCAACCATTTGAAAAGATCTCCAGTTTATATTGGGTGTTTGCAGTAACAGACACATTTACATATCCTGTTTCATCTGTGTATCCTCCTGCATGCGACCATGAATTTGTTGTCAATGGTGTTATCTCTACATGTGCATTCGCAAAACGATTAAGCAAATTATCTGTTATTATAAAACTTAATGGAACGGATGGATTAGGCAGATCACAATTCCAGTAAGTAAAATGTTTTACATCCCCCACGTAAGTATTGCCTGATTTTATAGCAGTGCCTTCCTCAATCCAGAGGCCTTTTGTTTCGTCAAAATACCATAGTGGTATTGAAGCAGGTGCATCGGCAGCAACTGTATTGGGCAAGGGAAAATTAAGAGTAACTTTTTTGCCATCAGCAATTTGTAATAATTGGCCGGAATTGCCAGTAAGTTCAACTGCAGCCATACCAAAACTGGTTAACGATTTTAAAGAACCATTTTCATTAAGGCCCCGTAAATCACCGGGCATTATTTCATCTACATCATTAGCTGTTGGATCAATCCAAAAAGAGGAAACGGTTATTGTTCCTGAATAAGCAGTTTTAGTGGCAGCATCTATTACTCCATTGGCAGGAATAGTTACCGAAAGCCCATTTGATAATGCAACACTGCCTCCTGAAGAAGCATCCACGCTGCCGGTATTTGTTTTAGGAATTAGCTTTACCCTGCAAAAATTGTTTTTGCCCGCTTCTGCAATAAATGTTTTTATTCCTTTAAAATAACCGGCCATTTTTACATTAACTACACCGGCATTCTCAGTTACAGTTGCGTTTTTGATTTCAAAATAACCATACTTATCTGTTGTTGTGGAAGATATACCGTAGTTAACAGTTGCACCTGTTAAGGGCATACCATTTTCGTTTGTAACAAAACCAGTAACCGATGCAACAGCCGTTTTTGTAAAGTCAGGATGTATTTCATTCCCTGCCATACCATCAACATCATGTTTCTTACAAGTAAGGAACAAAGCACCGGTAAGAAACAAAAAAAATAAAGGGGTAAGGTATTTTTGTTCAGGGAGTGTCATGCAGCTTAGTTTTGGAAGATGAAAAAATAATAACCGGTTGATATGTAACAGACACAATTTTTTAATTATTTGTTGCCTGCCGTTTATTATTTTTTCACACCTCACAAATTCTTAATAATCCCATCTGCAAATTCACCTGTCTTTAATAAATTTCCAGATGATCCTTGTCATCTCATCGCCGTCTAATTCTACAACGGGGTTTGCAACTTTAATTTTTGCCATGATTTTTATTTGTAAATTTTAAGTGAAGTATGTTTTGCGATATTATCAAAATCCCGGTCTTTATGTAAAAGGGGTAAATTATTTTCTATACAAAGAGAAGCAATCAGGCAGTCGTTAGGTTTCCTTATCGTTATACCCTTTGATATTAAAAACCTGTATAAAGAAGCTGCATTTATTGCCATCTCTACTTCATTGTAAGGTAAAAAAGGATGTTGTAAGAATGCTTTTTTTATGAGAAGAAAATTTTTTTCATCTCTGATTCCCTGTAAAACTTCCTGCAAAATAACGGGAAGCATATATAAAGAATCATTATCTACAAAAGTTGCAGCTAAGTTAGTATGACTGTTTATTACATTGTTAAAATAGTCTATCCATACACTTGTATCAACGACTTTCCCATTTATCATAAGTCCTCATTTCATCAAGGTTTCCTTCCCATTTTACCTTGCCTCTTAATGTAAGGAGCAATTTTCTTTTTTGAAGTTTAACATATTCATCCAATACATAATTAACTACTTCTTTTTTTGTTGAGAGCTTTGAATATTTAAGCGCCTCTTTCAGTAATTTATCATCAATATCAATATTTGTCCTCATAAAATCTTTGTTGTTATACACAAATATATCAAAATTGATACACCTCACAAATTCTTTATAATCTCATCTGCAAACTCACTTGTTTTCAACAGCGTTCCTTCTTTCATCAAATTATAAAAATCAATTGTAACCGTTTTATTACGGATGGTTTTGCCAACTGAATTGGTAATCAATTCTGCCGCATCTCTCCAACCCATGTACTCCAGCATCATTACTCCACTCAGGATTACTGAAGACGGATTCATGGTGTTAGTGTTGGCAAACCGTGGTGCAGTACCATGTGTTGCTTCAAACACTGCATGGCCTGTTAGGTAATTAATGTTTGCACCTGGTGCTATACCAATACCACCAACCTGCGCCGCCAGTGCATCACTGATATAATCACCATTTAAATTGAGTGTTGCTATTACAGAATAATCTTGCGGTGCCAGCAGTGCCTGTTGTAAAAAATTATCAGCAATCGCATCTTTAATAATTACTTTACCACCAATAGCGCTGATCTTCATTTCTTCATTGGCTACTGCTTCACCACTTGCCTTTTTTGTTTTTTCCCATTGCTGCCAGGTATATACATTGCCGCTGAATTCTCTTTCTGCCAGTTCGTATCCCCAGTTTTTAAAAGCTCCTTCCGTGTATTTCATAATGTTGCCTTTGTGTACCAATGTTACTGAAGGCAATTTGTTGGCAATGGCAAATTCAATGGCTGAGCGGATCAATCTTTCACTTCCATCTTTACTCACCGGTTTCACACCCAGTGAAGTTGTTTCAGGAAAACGAAAAGCTTTAACTCCCAATTCATCTACTAAAAAATTCAAGAGTTTTTTTGCTTCCGGGGTTCCGGTCATAAATTCTATACCTGCATAAATATCTTCTGTGTTTTCTCTAAAAATAGTCATGCTCACTTTTTCCGGCTGCCACATGGGAGATGGAACACCTTCAAAATATTTTACCGGACGAAGACAAACATACAGATCAAGCTCCTGCCTCAACGCCACATTCAAACTCCGGATTCCACCACCAACCGGTGTAGTCAACGGCCCTTTTATAGAAAGCAAATATTCTTTAAAAGCATCCATAGTAGCTTCCGGCATCCAGCTTCCCGTAGCATTAAAAGATTCTTCCCCCGCCAGTACTTTTTTCCATTCTATTTTCTTTTCACCCTTATAAGCTTTTTTTACAGCAGCATCAAAAACCCTTACACTGGCTTTCCAGATATCAGGGCCAATTCCATCGCCTTCAATAAATGGAATGGTGGGATTGTTAGGAACATTCAGTTTGCCATTGCTGCCCATTGTAATTTTTTCTGCCATCGGTAAAATGTTTTTGATTGATGAAATGATTGAGTGCAAAAATAAGGTGAAGTGTAAATTGAAAAAATTTTTTGTACTGATTGATGGCTTGAAAATAAAAATGGCTCTTTATTACAAAAAGCCATTTTAAATAATGATGATTTATTGTTGCTAATGATCCCGTCTTATTCTAAAACTGCAGGTTATATTATATGTTGTGTTTGGAGGATTTATACCTTTAACAGATCCTGAAAAATTTCCACTAATAAATTGTCCTGGAATTCCATATTCAGTGATATTTACGTTAATAACAGGCTGGCCAACTTCACCGGCATTGGTTTCTCCAGTTATGGTAGAATTAAGATAATTAAGTTCCTGTGTACTGCCCTGTGAAATATTATTATTTAGAAAAGCAAAACCTATTTCATCAGGTATAGTTCTTCTGAAGCCGCCAACAAATACAACATTTGAGGAAGAAGATGAATCTGCTTCCTGCGCTAAAGAATCGGCTGGTGCGGTCCAGTTATAGTTGACACCATTCACGGAATAATTAATAAACTGCTCAATTGAAGTTCCACAGGCACTTAAATTACCAATGTTATTGGCACCATTAACAAGTGTACGTGTTACGGGATTGCCCTGTTGCTGAGACGCATTATCTACTGCAATAATACTAACACTGGCGTTACCTGTATTACAGATCAGGGTATTCAAATCAAAAGTTCCATCATTATTTACAGCTATTTTATAATTATAAAAACCAATTTGAACCATAACATACCCGTTGGTAACTGCCGCATTATTGCAATCCGTTACATTGCCGCTTACCGTTGCTATGCTTGAAGGCCCTACCGTTATATTTCCGATAGAAAGCATTGTTGCGCCGGTAGTAACTGATTGAGTATATACCGGTCCATTACACTGATAGTCCGTATAAATTTTCAGCACCAAATCAGCATTAGCAGGTATTAAACCATTAATGTATCCTGTTGAATCCGTATAACCATGAGCTCCTGTATAACCGCCATTTGCATATTCTATCCAAACAGATACATTCGGCATTGGATTACCGTTTGCATCTACTATTATAGCACTAAATTCTACTGTTTTATCAATTGGCATGTCACAATTCCAATAAGAAAAATGGCTCACTTCTCCAACATAATTATTGCCGCTTTTAACTGCATTGGCCTCCTGTTTCCACAATCCTTTTGTTTCATCAAAATACCACAATGGAATTGTGGCTGGTGCTGTTGAAGCTATGGCATTAGGTAAAGGAAAATTGAGTGTTGCTTTTTTACCGGCAGCAATCTGCAGCAACTCTCCTGAAGTTCCTGTTAATTCAACTGCAGCCATGCCATAGGTGGTAAGTAACCTGATAAAATTGAGACTATCCAATCCTCTCAAATCTCCGGGCATTATCCTGTATAAGTCACCGGCAGTGGGGTTTAACCATTGTGCGGCCACCGTTACTGAACCTGTATAAGCCGCATTGTTAGATGAATTGACAAGAGCACCGGCTGGCAAGCTGATACTTAAACCATTTGTTAGTGTTACTGTTCCTCCTGCGGCAGCATCAATATTACCGGCAGTTGATTTAGGCAACAGTTTTATTCTGAAGAATGCACTTTTACCTGCTGTGGCAATATAGGTTTTAATACCTTTAAAATAACCAGGCTTCAAAACAGTTACCACTGCTGCAATTTGAGTTACCTGCACATTCCTCACTTCAAAATATCCAAATTTATCTGTGGTGGCATTACTGCTGCCAAACTGCACAGCAGCGCCATTTACGGCCACGTCATTTTCATCCGTAACAAAACCAGCAACGGAAGAAGTTATTTTGGTGGTAAGATCAGGGGGCGTATCTCCTAAATCAATTCCATCTCCGCTGAATTCTTTCTGGCAGGAGATGAAAAATACTGATAAAGCAATAATTGAAGTTGTTGCAAAAACAATCGCAATTTTTTTGGAAAGGGTTAAAAACATAATGGTACTTTTTTAAATGATAAGTATAAACCGGCTGTTACTACTATTTGATACAACAAGGCTATACTATGTTGCCTGAATGAAAAATTATTTTAGTTCAATGCTGCAATTTACCCACTCCGCATCAAATTTAATTCCGTCAAATTTTTTATAAAAGTTAATGGCTGGTTCATTCCAGTCCAGCACCTGCCATGCGATGCCGCTATAGTCTTTTTCTTTAGCCACCTCAATCAATTTATCCAGTAACAATTTTCCAAGTCCATGCCCCCGTATTTTTTCTGTAACTAAAATATCTTCCAAATACATGCGCTGCCCTTTCCATGTGGAGTAACGGATATAATACAAGGCAAAGCCTTCTACTATATTTCCCCCGTCTGAAGACAGGGGCAATTCAGAAGACGGAGGCAATTCAGAAGACGGGGGCAATTCAGCTACATATGCCCACCATACTGGATTAACACCAAATCCGCTCTCAACAAAATGATTAAAATCAACGGTTACTTCCTGCGGTGCTTTTTCATATTCTGCCAGCTCTTTTATCAACTCCAGCATCCTGGCGCAATCTTCCTTTACCGCTTTGCGGATTGATATTTTCATACTTTCTTATTCCTTATTAAACTTTCTTATTTCTTATTTACATATCCGGGACCTTTTACAAATCTTCCCGGCTTTGCCTCTGTGTGTTCACCATCTTTCAAAACCTGCACACCATTTACAAAAACATCAATCATACCAGTGGCATACTGGTGTGGCTTTTCAAAGGTGGCATGATCCTGTACTTTGGCAGGATCGAAAATAAGAATGTCTGCATAATTGCCCACTTTTATTTCACCGCGTTTTTTAATATGCAATTTTTCTGCTGAGAGTTTGGTCAATTTCCTAACTGCTTCTTCCAGTGAAATTATTTTTTCATCCCGTACATATTTACCTATTACTCTGGCAAAATTTCCATAAGCCCTGGGGTGAGCATTGGATTTTAAAAACACTCCTGCATTGGTATAAGAACCTTCGTCACTCCCAAAACTTACCCAGGGTTGCGCCAGTTCTTTTTTTACATTTTCTTCATCCATTAAAAAATAAATAGTGCCCACTCTTGAACTGTCCTGCACAATTAAATCCATAGCCGTTTCTTCCGGGCTTTTACCTCTTATAGCTGCCACCTCAGCCAATGTTTTACCTGTGTATTTTTTAAGGCTGTCCTTATTAAACCCTACCAAAATCAATTTATCTGCTGAACCTGCTCCATAATATAAATTTTCCCAATCGGTGGCATTGGTCTTCATGTCTTTAATGGTTTGCAGCCGGACAGCAGAATCCTGTAACCGCTCTCTTAATTTTCCAAAACCTCCATCCTGCAATGTCGGCGGCATACTTGCTGTTAAACCTGTACCACCTGCTATGTAGGTGTAAATATTTGCTCCTATGTCTATCCCATCTTTTCTTGCTTTTTCTACCATCTTAAATACGGTGTTCATCTTGCTCCAGTTATCTTTACCTCCGGCTTTCAGGTGATAGATTTCTCCATGTACTTTTGCTTCTCTTGCAATAGTAATGAGTTCCTGTACTGCTTCATATAATTTGTTGCCCTCGCTACGCATGTGTGAGATATAGCCGCCGCCATATTTACCAGCTTCTTTACATAAAGCCACCAACTCATCTGTTTTTGCAAAAAAAGCAGGAGGATAAATTAAAGATGACCCAACACCTAATGCTCCTTCTTCCATTGCCTGGCGAACCAGTGCTCTCATGGAATCCAGTTGCGCTGAAGTGGGTGCCTTGTTATCTTCCCCTATCACATATGTTCTGATGGTGGTAGCACCAACATAAGAAGCCACATTACAACTAATCCCTTTCTTCTCTAAATACTGCAGGTACTCTCCCAATGTATTCCATTCTACCTTGTACTTAATATCGCCTTGATTATCCTGTGCCATTTTTTTCATTGCTGGATTCAGCGGCCCCATACTTTCACCTTCCCCCATTACTTCCAATGTTACCCCTTGCCGAATATCACTCTGCGATCTTCCGTCTTCTATCAGGCTTTCATTAGCCCAGCTTAACATATTGATAAACCCTGGTGTAACGGCCATCCCCTTTGCATCCCGTTCTTCTTTGGCAGTGGCAGTGGAAAGATTTCCGATAAATGCAATGGTATCTGCATTGATACCGATATCTCCCTTTATCGGATTGCCCCCGCTTCCGTCAAAAATCAATCCGTTGCGGATAATAATATCGTAATCTTCTTTTTGTTTACACGAAAAAAGACTTAAAAGTGCGGCCAGCAAGATGCTTTGGTGAATATTGAATTTCATTGTAAGATTTTTAGATGCTTAAAGTTCGGGTAATCAATTGATATTTTTATACTGTATCATTTTTTAAAAAAAGTTTTCTACATCACCTTATTTTTTTGTTGATTAAAAGCCATTTTTCCTGTTCCCCGTTAGGGGATAGGGTCTTAACTTGCAGCCATGCAACAATACCTGAATTTAATACAGCATATTTTAGACAAGGGTTCTAATAAAAGCGACCGCACCGGTACCGGTACAAGAAGTGTATTTGGTTACCAAATGCGGTTCGACCTGAATGACAGTTTTCCTTTAGTAACCACTAAAAAATGCCACGTGAAGAGCATTATTTATGAACTGCTCTGGTTTTTAAATGGTGATACCAATATTGGTTATCTAAAAGAACACCATGTAAAAATATGGGATGAGTGGGCGGATGAAAACGGAGACCTTGGCCCTGTTTATGGAAAACAATGGCGCAGTTGGTCCGCAGGATCCGGGGGAGAAGGAGCAAATGATGTGGAGATTGACCAGGTGAAAGAATTGATCCATCAATTAAAAAATAACCCCGACAGCAGGCGTATGATCATCAGTGCCTGGAATGTAGCGGATCTCCCAAAAATGAAACTGATGCCCTGTCATTGTTTGTTTCAATTTTATACCTCACCCCCAACCCCTCTCCAAAAAGAGAGGGGAGTTAAAGGCAGCCTTTCATGCCAACTCTACCAACGTTCGGCTGATGTATTCCTGGGTGTACCTTTTAATATTGCTTCTTATGCTTTATTAACGATGATGATTGCACAGGTATGTGATATGGACCTGGGCGATTTTGTGTGGACAGGTGGTGACACACATTTGTACAGTAACCATTTTGAACAGGCACAACTGCAATTAACAAGAGCACCGTTTCCTTTGCCACAAATGAAGATCAACCCGGAAGTAAAAGATATTTTTAATTTTAAGTTTGAAGATTTCGAATTGGTAAATTATCAATGTCATCCTGCAATAAAAGCACCTGTGGCAGTATAGCTCAAAAATATTACCAGCGGAATCTATGTTTTTTATAGAGATTCCGCTGGTAATAATAATTAAATACTGCTTTAAAAAACAGGCTTATTTCTCTTCCCTTTATTTTTACTGCGCTTTATAACAGCCGTTAAAAAGTATACAAAAAAAATATTGCTGGCGGAATCTATGTGTATTTGTATAGATTCCGCCAGCAATAAATTATGAGATATGTCTAAAATTATCATCGGAAGAGAGACGGAACAAAGTATACTTGCAGAAACAGCTGCAGCAAAGAATGCCGATATGCTGGCCGTAACCGGCAGAAGGCGGGTGGGCAAAACCTATCTCATTAAAACCTTTTTTAAGAATCAGCTGCACTTTGAATTTAGCGGTATATTAAATGCAGACAATGAGCAGCAACTGCAAAGTTTTACTATTGCACTTGCAAAGCAAAGTGGCAACAAAAGCTTAAAGCAGGTTCCGCAAAACTGGATGGACGCTTTTCATCAGCTAACCGTTTATTTAGACAAGCAGCAAAAAGCTAAAAAATTAGTAGTGTTCATCGATGAACTTCCCTGGTTAGATACTCACAAGTCAGGATTCTTGGCGGCATTTGACTGGTTCTGGAATAGTTGGGCAACTACAAAAAATATACTGGTAATTATCTGCGGTTCGGCTACATCGTGGATGACCAGCAAAATCATTAATAACAAAGGTGGATTGCATAACCGGGTTACCAGGCGCATACACCTGAAGCCTTTTACGCTTACCGAAACAGAAGCATACCTGAGGGCTAATGGCATTATACTTTCCAGGTATGATATACTGCAATTGTATATGGCATTGGGTGGTGTAGCACATTATTTAAAGAAAGTAAAGAAAGGGCAAAGTGCTGCACAAAATATCAGCCGCATCTGTTTTGAAAAAAATGGGTTGCTGGTAAACGAGTTTGAAAATTTGTACAATGCATTATTTGTAAATGCAAAGCAGCACATCAGTATTATACAGGCACTGTCAGCCAAACAAAAAGGACTTTCAAGAAATGAAATACTGGCAGCCACCAAACTGAAAGATGGCGGCAGTTTCAGCAAGCTGCTGAAAGAACTGGAGCAGTCTGATTTTATTACCGCTTATTATCCATTTGGAAAAATAAAAAAGGAAACACTGTACCGGGTGATAGATGAGTACTCCTTGTTTTACCTGAAATTCATTTATAAAAAAAAGAATGTAAACTGGCTGCAACTATCTGCATCTCCGGTGTATAAAAGCTGGAGTGGTTATGCTTTTGAAAGTATCTGTATGGATCATATTGACAAAGTAAAAGCAGCATTGGGAATAGCATCTGTATATACAGAAGAATCCAGTTTTTATTTTAAAGGCAGCAGTGAAGAACCCGGCACACAAATAGATTTGCTGATTGACAGAAAGGATAATGTGATCAATATTTGTGAAGCCAAATTTAATGACAAGCCTTTCAGTATTACAAAACAATATGCAAATGAACTGAGGGAAAAAATGAGGATATTCCAGGAAAAAACAAAAACAAAAAAATCGCTTTTTCTTACCGTTATTTCTACTTATGGTGTGGCCCCTAATATAAACAGTATTGGATTTGTACAGCAGGAAGTAACAATGGAAAGTTTATTTTAATCCTCGAGGGAAATATACTTGTTGATTATCACAGGAAAATACAATTTTGCAACATGATAATTTCATTAGTAGTAGCCGCAGCAGAAAATAATGCCATTGGTAAAAACAACCAGTTGCTCTGGCATTTACCCAATGACCTGAAGTTTTTTAAAAATACCACCTGGGGCATGGTGGTGGTAATGGGCAGAAAAACTTTTGAAGCTGTTAACAAACCACTACCAGGCAGGGTAAACATTGTAATTACCAGGCAAACAGACTGGAAAGGAGAAGGCACTATTACCGCTACAGATTTAAATGAAGCATTGCAAATTGCAGAAGAAACACATTTTAAAGAAGTATTCATTATTGGCGGGGGAGAAATTTATAATCAATCAATGGCGGTAGCTGATAAAATTTATATTACAAGAGTACATGCAACTTTGGAAGGAGATACTTTTTTCCCAGCCATTCATGAAACTGAATGGCAATTGGTTTCAAATGAAGATTTTGAAAAGGATGAGAAGCATCAGTACAGTTATTCGTTTCAAAAATGGGATAGGAAATAAATACACTTTAAGCAGCAATATCATGCCAAAAGGAATAAAATTCATAAGGGATAAAAAAGGAAAGCCCAAGAAATTAATTATTGATATTAAAAGATATTATCCTTTAGTAGAAAACCTTCTGGATATAGTTGTTGCGGAAAGCAGGTTAAATGAAAAAAGCACAGCCGCTGAAGATGTTTATAAAAAGATTGAAACTAAAAATAAAAGAAGGAATAAATGATGTTTCCCCTTTATTCATATTGGATAACATTTGCAGATTCTTACTTAAGTGTTTATCCAATAGCCGCTATCATTTCAATAATTCTTTATCTTTTTATTAAAAGCAAATGGAAATACGAAGTTAACAACTGGCTGTATGTTTTTAATACAATAGCACTTTGGATAACCTTTATAAATTTTGCTTTTTATGTATCAGAGTTGTTTATTGCCTGGTATGGCCAAAATCCTTATGAATGGTATACATTCAGCTATAACAGGATAAATATTTTTAGTCTCTATGGGTGGAGTTTTTGGCTGATGATGTTTTGTACTCTTTTATTGCCACAATTGTTTTGGTTCAAAAGGCTCAGGAGAAATATTGTGTTCACTTTTATGCTGGCGTTTTTATTAAGCGTCCCCACTTGGCTTGAACATTTGGTAATTTTTATAACATCCGCTTACAGGGATTATTTGCCTTCATCATGGTCAACCTATCAAGATGTACAGAAAGGATTTTTTCTTCAATTATTTCTAAACCTGATTTGTTTTATTATTGTATCATTTTTTACCTATTGGCTTCTTTATAAAAGAAAAAAACTCCCTTTTCTCTCCGCCATACTTTCTTATTCTTTATTTTTCATTTCTTATTCTTCATTACTTTGTATTCAAAATTTCAATTAGCAAAAAAATACATTCACTATTACCTAACTGCCAGCAATGGCAAGGGCCACGGTGTACATTCTCCTTTTGTATTTGAATTCATCACTAAAATATTAAATGATAAAAAACAATATGAATGTTATGCAACAATTGAAAAACAAAGACAACTATTACTTCAAAATACAGATATCATAGAAGTAGAAGATTTTGGGGCAGGCTCTGCCGTGATGAAGTCCAATAAAAGAGTGATTAAACACATTGCAGCATCTTCTTTAAAATCAAAAAAATTTGCTCAGTTATTGTACAGAATGGTTCAGTATTACCAACCCGCAACCATTCTTGAATTAGGCACCTCACTAGGAATTACCAGCAGTTATTTAGCAAAAGGAAATAAGCAAGGCAACGTATTTACCTGTGAAGGTTCATCCACTATCGCATCCATCGCACAAAAAAACTTTGACCAGTTACACATAAAAAATATTCATTTAACACAAGGAGATTTTGCAAAAACATTGCAGCCGTTGCTAAATGAAATAGACAAAGTGAATCTTGCTTTTATTGACGGCAATCACCGCAAAGATCCAACGCTTGAATACTTCTCTAAACTTCTAAACCACTCAACCTCCTCAACCATTGTTGTCTTCGACGATATTCACTGGAGTGAAGAAATGGAAGCAGCATGGCATCAAATTCAACAGCATGCCTGTGTTACGCTGACAATTGATCTCTTCTTTATCGGCCTTGTTTTTATCAATGCTGATTTCAAAGAAAAACAACATTTCACTATCAGGTTTTAGATTTCAATCAAATAACTTTTTTACAAAATTTAAAAAACTATATTTCCACTTTAAGGGATAGGGGCATTTTCAGTACCTTACATCCAATTCGATTGATTATGATAATTGGTGTTTTAAAAGAACCATCCCCTGAAACCAGAGTATCCCTGCTTCCTGAACATATTACCGCTTTAAAAAAATGGAATGTTGCTGTTGTTGTTGAAACCGGTGCAGGTATTATGGCTTTTGCCAATGATGATAAATATGTGGCAGCAGGAGCCAAAATTTTAAAACGGGAAGAAGTTGTTTCCACTGCGGATATTATTTTATCTATTAACGAACCTCAAAATGTACAACTAAGTTCAGGGAAAATTTTACTGGGTATTTTCCAGCCTTTATTCAATCCTTCTTTAATGAAAGACTGGGCAGAAAAAGGCTTAACTATTTTTAGTATGGACATGCTGCCCCGTACCACCCGTGCCCAAACCATGGATGTACTGAGCAGCCAGGCCAATATCGCTGGGTACAAAGCAGTGCTTACCGCAGCTAATTTGTTCCCAAAATATTTCCCCATGTTTATGACTGCAGCAGGAACCATTCCACCTGCTAAAGTGCTGATATTGGGAGCTGGTGTAGCAGGGCTGCAAGCCATTGCCACTGCAAGAAGATTGGGAGCCGTAGTGGAAGTATTTGATACAAGACCGGCAGTGAAAGAAGAAGTAATGAGCCTGGGAGCAAAGTTTGTGGATGTGGAAGGTGCTGCGGATGCAAGCAAGGCTGGCGGCTATGCAGTGGAACAAACGGATGCATTTCTGCAAAGACAAAAAGCAAAGATTACAGCAAGTGTTGCCAAAGCTGATATTGTAATTACCACGGCACAAATTCCTGGTAAAAAAGCGCCGGTGCTGATTACACAAGAAATGATGTACCTGATGAAACATGGTTCGGTGATTATTGACCTGGCTGCTGCAACGGGTGGTAATACAGACCACACACCAAATAATACCACTATCAGTTATAACGGCATCACCATTGTGGGCAACTCTTATTTGTCTTCTACCATGCCCAGTGATGCCAGCAAATTGTATGGAAAAAATATCCTGAATTTTTTACAACTCATCATCGATAAAGATGGCAACCTAAATTTGAATTTTGAGGATGACCTGGTGAAAGGAACCTGTGTAGTACATGGCGGAGAAATTAAGAATGAAAGAGTAAAGGAATTAATCTAAAATAAAATCATTAAAATATGTTGCAATGGATTTCAGATAACCAGCAGATCATTTACATCGTAATACTGATGATCTTTGTTGGGATAGAAGTGATCGGCAGGGTGCCAAGTGTATTGCATACGCCGCTGATGAGTGGCGCCAATGCCATACATGGCGTGGTGATCATCGGTGCCATTATTGTAATGGGCAAGGCTGAAGGAGATAATTATTTGGCATTGATACTGGGATTTTTAGCTGTGATATTGGGAACGCTGAATGTGGTGGGAGGATTTGTAGTGACAGACAGGATGCTGGAAATGTTTAAGAAGAAACGCCATCTCCGCTAACCAGCGGAGGGTAAGGCAAGAGCCTTAATTTACAGAGCTTTCAAATTTTTTAATGCGATAGTAAAACACCTCGCCTTTTATGGCCCGGTGTGAAATAAAAAAATAAAATGGGATTGAATGTTTTGACACTGTGTTACCTGGTTGCTTCGGTAACATTTATTCTTGGATTAAAAATGTTGTCTAATCCAGCATCTGCACGTAAAGGAAATTTAGTAGCGGCGGCTGGTATGACCATTGCTATAATTGGAACTATTTTTTTGTATGAAGAAGATGGACAAAAATTGGGCAACTATGCATGGATCTTTGGAGGATTGCTGATTGGTGGTGTTGTTGGAACACTTGCTGCAAAAAAAGTGAAGATGACTGCGATGCCGGAGATGGTAAGCTTGTTCAATGGAATGGGAGGCGCCTGTGCAATGCTGATTTCGATTGTGGAGTTTAATCATTCACTTATTCTTGTGAAATCTGAAGGTATACTTAGTAATGGTTCATTTAGCAGAATTGCCTTCCCTTCTTCTTCATTCTTATTAATTATATGTTTAGGATTGATTATTGGCTCTGTTTCATTTTCCGGAAGCATGATTGCATGGGGAAAGTTAAATGGTAAAGTCAAAGATTTTTCATTCAAAGGGCAACATATATTCAATTTGATTCTTTTGGCTGCAATTTTAAGCTTAGCAACAGTTGTTGTTTATAAAGTTTATCACCTTCCATCAGACTTTAATGACGATACTATAGACGTAGATAAAATCACAAACTCATTTTATTCTCTGAAATTATTTTTTTATGCTACCCTGACGTTATCATTAATATATGGAGTTTTCTTTGTCCTTCCAATTGGCGGAGCCGATATGCCCGTTGTAATCTCTCTTCTCAACTCTTTCACCGGCGTAGCAGCAGCATGCGGCGGGTTTTTATATGATAACAAAGCCATGCTTACCGGCGGTATTTTGGTGGGTGCAGCAGGTACACTGCTTACTATTCTTATGTGTAAAGCGATGAACCGTTCTTTATTAAATGTATTAGTAGGCTCATTTGGTGGCGGTGCAAAAGCAGTAAGCGGTGATGTTAAACAACAGGGCGCTTACAAAGAAATTACATTGAGCGATGCGGTCATGTTGATGGCCTATGCCAATAAAGTAATGATCGTTCCGGGGTATGGGTTGGCGGTAGCACAGGCACAGCATGTATGTCATGAACTGGAAAAATTACTGGAAGATAAAGGGGTGGAGGTTAATTATGCTATTCACCCGGTGGCAGGCCGTATGCCGGGGCACATGAATGTATTACTGGCCGAAGCAGATGTGAGTTATGAAAAATTAATGGAGATGGAACGTGCCAATGATGAATTTAAAACCACTGATGTGGTATTGATTCTCGGTGCCAATGATGTGGTGAATCCTGCTGCTAAAAATGATCCGGATTCTCCTATTTATGGTATGCCGATTTTAGAAGTGGAGCTTGCCAAAACAACGATCGTAAACAAACGCAGCATGAAACCCGGTTATGCCGGTATTGAGAACGATCTTTTCTTCCGGCCAAAAACAAGTATGCTTTTTGGTGATGCAAAGAAAGTGTTGCAGGATTTGGTGGCAGAGATAAAAGCAGTTTAAGGTTGAAAGTTTAAGGTTGAAAGTTTACCGCACCCTGTTTCTCAATAATAAACTGCATAATATTTTCCAGCTCCACTCCTGCCCTGTTCATCGCATCTATAATTTCTTCCCTGTTTACGTTAGCCGCAAATGCTTTTTCTTTAAAGCGTTTTTTAATTCCCTTTAGTTCCATGCCAGCATAACCTTCCGGCCGCATTAAACTGTAAGCATGTGTTAAGCCGCTGAGTTCATCAAAAGCATACAACATTTTATCCATCTTCGTTTCCGGTTCTACACCAAAATGGTTGGGCCCGTGGCTGGCAATGGCCCTGATAATTTCCGGATCAACATTTCTGCTTTCCAGTTCTTCAATAATTTTTTTACAATGCAGTTCCGGCCATTGATCCCAGTCGGCATCATGCAGCAGACCGGTCATTTCCCAGCGCCATACATCTGCTTCATTCAGTCCCTCTTTTTCGGCTGCCCAGCATTTCATTAAATGTGCCACCTGCTTTATGTGCAGCTGCAGGCGCTCATTCTTTACCCAATCATTTAATAATTGATTTGCTTCCTCCCTGCTCAATACATTACCTGCATTTTGCGGATCTCCAAAACTAAAACGGTTTAACTGTAAAGACATATCCTGCTACTTTTTTTAAATTAAAGAAAAGAGTTTTGATTCATTTAAGATTTTATGCAGTAATTTAACCAGCATTTTAAAAACTACAAACATTATATGAAGCAATTTTTTTTCCTGACAATTTCCTGTTGCATTGCAGTGACAGCTTTTTGCCAACCAAAGCAAATCATTTCTCTTATTCCTGAGCCCGTTCAGCTAACTCAGCAAACAGGTACTTATGTTTTACCAAAAGTAATCACCATCAGCGGCGGTAATAAAACTACCGCAGGTTATCTCCAGCAAAAAATCAGCACGGCTACTGGTTACACGGTGAATTTTACAGAAAAAGCAGCAGCAGCAAATATTCAGCTGGAGCTTCTTTCATCCGCCAACAGTACACTTGGTAAAGAAGGTTACCAGTTATCGGTAACTCCACAGAACATTATCATTAAGGCCAACCAGCCTGCGGGGTTATTTTATGGGGTGCAGACTTTATTGCAACTGCTTCCAAAAGAAATTGAAAGCAAAGAACTGGTAAAGGAAATGAACTGGTCCATCCCCGCTGTGGAAATCACCGACTATCCACGTTTTGCATGGAGAGGTTTGATGCTGGATGTGAGCCGTCACTTTTTTACAAAGGAAGAAGTGAAAAAATACATTGATGAAATGGCCCGGTATAAATATAACCTGCTGCACTGGCATTTAACTGATGATGAAGGCTGGCGTATTGAAATAAAATCACTGCCTAAACTAACTACCGTAGGTGCATGGAATGTAAAACGGGTTGGACGTTTTGGAGAATTTAAAGACATCAAAGCTGATGAGCCAAGAGATTACGGTGGTTTCTATACACAGGAAGATATTAAAGAAGTGGTACAATATGCAAAGGAACATTTTATAGATGTATTGCCTGAAATTGATGTGCCTGGTCACAGTCTTGCAGCCATTACAGCCTACCCTGATTTATCTTGTTCCGGGGGTGTAAAAAATCATGGCGTTGCATCAGGTGAATCCATTAAAGACTGGAGCACCCATACTGCTTTAGTGGACGATAATCTTTGCCCTGCTAATGAAAATGTATATGTGTTTTTAGATAAAGTAATTACAGAAGTCGCACAGCTTTTTCCTTTTGAATATATACATATGGGCGGTGATGAAACTTTTAAAACTTTCTGGGATCAGAGTGATGCCGTTAAAGCATTGATGAAAAAAGAAGGATTGAAAAATATGGAAGAAGTGCAAAGTTATTTTGGAAAAAGAACAGAAAAAATTGTTGAATCAAAAGGCAAAAAATTTATGGGCTGGGATGAAATACTGGAAGGTGGATTAGCACCCAATGCGGCAGTGATGAGCTGGCGTGGCACTAAGGGCGGCATTGAAGCATCCAGCAAAGGACATGAAGTTGTGATGAGCCCAACCACTTTTGTTTACCTGGATTATATGCAGAGTGATGAGATCATGGAACCAAAAGTATATGCCTCACTCAGAGTAAGCAAAACTTATTCTTATGAACCTGTTTCAGAGGGCATCAATGCAAAATTGGTGAAAGGTGTGCAGGGTAACCTGTGGACTGAACAAGTTTATAACTACCGCCAGGTACAATACATGACATGGCCCCGTGCTTTTGCCATCAGCGAAATAGCCTGGAGCCCTGCAGACAAAAAGAACTGGAATAATTTTGTTGGTAAAATGGAAGATCATTTTAAACGCTTTGATGTAGCCGAAGTGAAGTATGCCCCCAGCATATACGATGCCGATTTTAAAGTAACCAAAAATGACAGGAATGAACTAACGGTGGGCCTTACCACAGAAATAGGAGGCCTGGATATTTATTACAGTTTTGATAATTCTTATCCTGATAATTTTTATCCAAAATATACAGCACCGGTGGTGGTTCCCAAAGATGCAACGTTGATGAGAGTGATTACTTACCGTGGTAAACAGGTGGTGGGCAGGATGAATAATATGGCGGTGGTGGAATTGAAAAGAAGGGCTGGAATAAAGTAATGATGTAACTACATTTGTTGTGTGCAACCATAAAACACTTCTACTATTCAAACACTATAAAAAGATTTGACAATCAAAAAAACAAAAATATAGAAACAATAGCAGACTCAAAATTGAGAAGCAAATGAGTAAAGCAAAATTATTTCCCACTATTATGTTTGTATTTGCTGCATTATTAACCATACGCAGTCAAGCACAAACCACTTACCATAAGCTCAAAGAAGTGGCAATTAAAATAAATAAGTCAATGCCTCAAATTCTTGATGAATATACCCAAGTAGATAGTTTAAGGGCAATTCCGCCGGATACTCTCCAATATTACGCTACATTACTTCATGTAAACAAAAGTCAAGAAAGTTTAACTCGGATTAAACAAATTATGCAAGCTAAAATGTTAAATACAATTAAGACTCAACAGGAATTTAAACCATATAGAGATAATAAAGTTAAAATTGTTTATAAGTATTATGATGAAAGCAGGGTATTCTTATTTGCCATTTTTTTAACTCCAGATAAATATCTCAATTAATCTGAAACTTCAAACTTAGAAAGAACCAATTTACTATCAAAGCTGCGGTTCCAGGCAGGATCAGCTATAAATCCCTGCCTTCGAAAATGCAGACCAAACTACGGAGACACTAAAAAAGTGTTCCTGTAATTTTTGATACAAGAATCCCGGTCTGACCTGCGGTGCCGACCGGTGGTTACCTCAATTTTTCCAGCAAATATAAATATGGTTTATGCAAATGATGAATAAAAACATTGGTATTACTGTCAGGGTATAATTTGTAATAATTCTCATCCGTCAGCGGTAGAATAATTACCAGTTTTAACATAATTCGTAAGCAAAAAATAAATTACCAGGTTTTAATTTTTGAGCCGTTGTGTTTAGTGCAATTAGTTGCACAAAAATAAAAATGTATTTTCTCATAAGTGATGAATTATTAGTGCCACTATCAATTGAAAAATTAAATATAATTGCCAGCTTTGTCTTTGGAAAATCAGTATTTACTTTTTAACAAAACGCATTACAGGTATATCGCCGGCCAATAATGATAATGTATTATCATCCAGTTTATAGGAAGTAACTGTTTTCAATGTTTTATAAAATACCTGCTCGCCTTCTCCAGGGCCTACCGTGTGGACACAAATATCATAGATTTGTG
>JAYVLZ010000103.1:0-6271 GCA_043759175.1 Chitinophagaceae bacterium
CTGGCTTCATTCCAAAGCTGAGTTTAAACGGCAGGTGGAAATGCATCATAAAAAAATTGAACAAATATTTGGAAGCACACCCATTGTATTCAGAAATACAGAATTAATCTATAATAATGAGCTGGCAGATTTTATTGCCGAAATGGGATACAAAGGAATTTTGTGTGAAGGACTGGAGAGTATCTTAAATGGGCGTACACCCAATCAACTGTATGCCGCACCCGGTAACAATGATATCAAAATATTTTTAAGAAATACCAGGCTGAGTGATGATATCGCTTTTCGTTTTGATGACTGCACATGGAACGAACAACCATTAACAGCAGAAAAATTTGCAGGATGGATACATACTCATGATGAAAATACCAGCAGCATTCATTTGTATTTTGATTATGAATCGTTTGGAGTTTACAAAAAAGCGGAGACAGGAATTTTTGATTTTCTCAAGAATCTTCCGGTGGCTGTTATGGCCAATGAAAATTGGATATTTGAAACTCCATCAGCTTTGATTAACAGTGATTACCCGAAGGATATTTTTGATGCTCCGCAAATTATTTCCTGGCAAAACAAAAGTCCTGATAACTGCATCTGGAGTGAGAATGCAATGCAGCGTAGTTCATTGTATAAAATATATCATATTGAAAACATGGTGCAAAAAACGAGTTGTGCCAATGCAATTGAATATTGGGGGCACCTGCAAAGTGCTGATCATTTTTTCTGCATGAGCGAACAGAGAAAAATGGTGAACGATGCTTATTTCAAGCTCTGCCCATTTATATCTGCTGATGAAGCACACCAGCACTATAAAAACATTATAACAGAATTTGAGATTCACCTGATACAGCAAGGCCTGGAAGTATTGAGAACCACCAGGCGGAAAGAAGGAGTGTATCATTTGTATGCAGATGCTAACTAACAAATATTTATTCAGCAAAAAATATAAATACACATGGATCAAAAATTAAAAGGACAAATAGCTATTGTAACTGGGGCAAGCAGTGGTATTGGCGCTGGTTGTTCTAAAGAACTGGCAAAAGCCGGGGCCACCGTAGTGGTAAATTATCCCATACCACAGGGCTTGGCCATGGCTGAAAGTGTAGTAGAAGAAATTGTTGCCAATGGTGGCAGCGCAATCAGTTATAAATGCGATGTAAGTAAAGAAGATGAAGTGCAGCAAATGTTTGCGGATGTTATAAATCAATTTGGCACAGTTGATATTTTAATCAACAATGCAGGCCTGCAAAAAGATGCACCTTTTACAGAGATGACATTAGATCAATGGAACTTTGTGCTGGGAATAAACTTAACAGGCCAGTTCTTATGTGCAAGAGAAGCCATCAAAGAATTTTTGCGCCGTGGTGTAAATGGTAAATCAAAAAGCGCCGGAAAAATTATTTGTATGAGCAGTGTGCATGAAGTAATTCCCTGGGCAGGCCACGCCAATTATGCAGCCAGCAAAGGTGGTGTAATGTTGATGATGAAAACTATTGCACAGGAATTTGCACCCAAGATGATTCGTATTAACAGCATTGCTCCTGGTGCTATTGCTACACCCATCAATCATGATGCATGGGATACACAGGCACACCTGCAGGAGTTGCTTAAACTTATTCCGCAGAAACGTGTTGGACAAGTAGAAGATATTGGTAAAGCGGCAGTATGGCTTGCCAGCGATGATTCAGATTATGTAAATGGAACTACCTTGTTTGTGGATGGAGGAATGACTTTGTATCCGGGATTTGAGGATAATGGGTAACCCCCTCCGCCCCCTAAAGGGGGAACTAAGCAAGAGCCCGATAATTTAAAAGCCTGCTGAGTAGTTGAAATTGAAATATTTAAGTGCAAAGGGTTTCCAAAGAAACAAAATCTACAATCTTAAATATTTAAACACTTTAATTAATGGCAGAGAAGTTGATTTGTGTTGATTAAAGAACAAATAAAGATGTGGAAGATAAAATGTTTAACAAAGGTATAAAGCACCGCTCCCTCTCCTGAAGGAGAGGGAGCAGGGGGGTGAGGTTTGATAACGTGGACAAAGCTCAATAAAGATATTCTGTAAAAGAGTGCCCTTCGTTCCTCAGTGTAAACTGTGCCAATGAAGTAAAATAGTAATACAAATGCCCGGCTCATAAAAAATATTTCTACAATGAACGCAGAACAAAAAAGATTAGAACAACCGCATTGGAAAAAATGGGGGCCTTATGCCAGCGAACGCCAGTGGGGCACTGTGAGGGAAGATTATAGTGAACATGGTGAGGCATGGGATTACTTTCCGCATGATCATGCAAGATCAAGAGTGTATCGCTGGGGCGAAGATGGCATTGCAGGTATCAGTGATGATCTGCAGCGTATATGCTTTGCTGTTACATTGTGGAATGGTAAAGATCCGATACTGAAAGAACGCATGTTTGGATTGACAGGTAATGAAGGCAATCATGGTGAGGATGTGAAAGAGTTGTATTATTATTTAGATAGTACGCCCACACATTCTTACATGAAACATTTATACAAATATCCACAGGCGGAATATCCATATGCTGATTTGGTAAACACCAACCGCAACCGCAGCAAGTTTGAAAAAGAATATGAATTGCTGGATACAGGCTTGTTTAACGAAAGAAAATATTTTGATGTATTTACGGAGTATGCAAAGAATGATGCCGAAGATATTGCCATCAGGATAACAGTACACAACCGTGGTAGTGAAGCAGCTTATATTTCTGTGTTGCCAACATTGTGGTTTCGCAACCTGTGGAGTTTTGGTTTGATGAAGGAAAAGCCAACAATGCAATTAATGAATGATGGAACTGTAAAACTGCAGCATCCTGAATTGGGTGAATATTATTTCTCGTTTGAAAAACCGGTCCGTACCCTGTTTACAGAAAATGAAACCAATACAGAAAAATTATACAACCAGCCAAATCCTTCACCTTATGTAAAAGATGCATTTCATACTGCAGTACAGCAACAACGCTTTGACTGGTTAGAAGAAAAAAAAGAAGGAACTAAGTGTAGTCCGTTTTATGAATTCAATATCCCTGCACAATCATCGGTAATCATTCGTTTGCAATTAAGCAAACAACCTGCAGCAAAAGATTTTTTTGAAAAAAAATTTAATGCACTATTTGAACAGCGTATTAATGAAGCCGATGAATTTTATAATTCAATATCCACTGTAAAAGATAAAGAGCAACGCAACATTCAGCGCCAGGCATTTGCCGGCATGCTGTGGAGCAAACAGTATTTTAATATTGATATTCCCAAATGGCTGAATGGCGATAAAGGCCAGCCTGCTCCACCGGAAGGAAGAAAAACTGGCCGTAATCATCACTGGCATTCGCTGAACAATGAAGACATTATTTCCATGCCCGACAAATGGGAATATCCCTGGTATGCCGCATGGGACCTGGCTTTTCATTGTGTGCCGTTGTCAATGATAGATCCTCAGTTTGCCAAAGAACAACTCATTTTATTTTTACGGGAATGGTACATGCATCCCAATGGCCAGTTGCCTGCGTATGAATGGAGTTTTGGAGATGTGAACCCCCCCGTGCATGCATGGAGTTGCCTGCAGGTATATAAAATGGAGAAAGAAAAAACAGGTAAAGGCGATATTAATTTCTTAGAAAAAGTTTTTCAAAAACTGCTCATCAATTTTACCTGGTGGGTAAACAGGAAAGATCATAAAGGCAATAATGTTTTTGAAGGTGGCTTTTTAGGATTGGATAATATTGGTGTGTTTGACAGGAGCAATATGATACCCGGTGGTGGCACATTGGAGCAGGCAGATGGTACGAGTTGGATGGCCATGTATTCGCTGAACATGCTGGAGATGGCCCTGGAACTGGCACAATACAATTCCAACTACGAAGATGTAACAACGAAATTTTTTGAACACTTTATATACATCGCTGAAAGCTTAAATCGTATTGGAGAAAACTGGACGGGCAGCTGGGATGAGGAAGAAGGATTTTTCTATGATGTATTATCTATGCCGGATGGAAGATATATTCCTTTGAAAGTAAGAAGCCTCGTTGGCCTTTCAACCATGTTTGCAGTATTGGTTTTGAAAAAAGACTTGTTGGAAAAAGTGCCGGAGTTTCATAGGAGATTAAAATGGTTTCAAAAATACCGGGAAGATAATGGACAGTATTTAGTGATTGAAGATTTGCCCGAAGGATCCGGAGGAAAAGAGCATGATGATATATTGCTGAGTCTTGTTCCCAAAAGCAGGCTGCAAAAATTATTAAAAGCTTTATTAGATGAAAAAGAATTTTTGAGCAAGGGCGGTATCCGTTCCATTTCAAAAGTTCATGAGCAAGGCTACTCTGTTAATATCAATGGCGAAAATTTTGGCTTGGATTATCAGCCTGCCGAAGGAACGTCTTCTTTGTTTGGTGGCAACAGCAACTGGCGTGGCCCGGTATGGATGCCGATGAATTACCTGCTGGTAAAGGCTTTGAAGCAATATTGTAATTATTACCAGAAAGATTGCATGGTGGAGTTTCCCACAGGTTCCGGTAAGCAAATGACTTTGAGTGATGTGTCTGATCAAATTGCGCAACGCCTGTTATCAACTTTTGAAAAAGACGACAATGGTAACAGACCGGTAAATGATTATTATTCCATTTATAAAGACGATGTGAATTTTAAAGAGCTTATTTTATTCTATGAATATTTTCATGGCGATACAGCAAGGGGTGTTGGTGCATCGCATCAAACCGGATGGACTGGTGTGGTAGCTGAATTGATTCAGAGTATAAGCAAAAATGAAAGCAGTGCTTTGAAGAAGAAAAAAGAAAAAATGATTTTATAAAAAGCTGCACTGCTGCTATTAAATCCTGCAGGCTTTGATATTAGCTTCAAGTTAAGGTAGCCTCGTAGAGGCGGTATTTTGGTAGAAATGAAAATATAGGAAGGTAGCAAAGCCCCATCGGGGCGACATTTTATAAATGTGTCAAAAAGAAAGAAAATGTCCACGGAACGGGGCTTTGTACAAAGATTTTAGAAGATATATACAAAATTAGTTTGAAGATAATCCAGAAGGTTTTTGGGATGCGTTGCGCTCTTTTTACATTTTCAACTTTATTCACTATTAAAACTATAAAGTCATTTAGATAAAAAATAAAATTCTCCATGTCTTTGTGTACTTATGTCAAAAATTAACTGTTATGTTACAAAAAGATAAATCAACATTACAAAATTTCAGCGAAGCCATCCAGCATGAATGGATCGAAACAAACGGATTGGGAGGCTGGGCTTCTTCATCTATTATTGGGTGCAATACCCGTCGTTATCATGGCTTATTGATAGCAGCTATCAAACCGCCTGTAGAAAGAACTGCATTAGTATCCAAATTGGATGAGACGATTGTAATTAATGACAGCCGTTACGAATTGGGGATAAACAAATATCCCGGCAACACCATTCATCCAGTCGGCAACCAGTATCTCAACAATTTCAGTAAAGAATTTTTTCCTGAATGGATCTATGAAGTAAATGGAATTAAAATAAAGAAAACCATTGGCATGATCCATGGTGAGAATACAACTGTGATTCAATATGAAGTAATAAAAGCGGTGAAAGATTTTACACTTGAATTGTTACCACTTTTATCCGTTCGTGGTTATCACTCCATGATGCATGCCAATGACGCTGTAAACCAGCATGCTGAATTTGTAAATGATACATTAAAAACTACTTTATACAATGGTACACCAGAAATTTATATCCATGTGCCCGGTGGTCATTATCAGCATCACCCCAACTGGTTTTTACATTTTACCTATGCAGTAGAACAATACCGGGGGTTGGATTTTGAAGAAGACCTTTTTAATCCCGGACATATTTCAGTTGAATTAAAAAAAGGTGATACAATTGGAATTATTCTTTCAACAGATGAACCTTCAGGACGCAATGCGATGGACTTGCTGCAGCAGGAAAAAGAGAGAAGAGAAAAATTATTAAAAGGACATGAAACGGATGAAACAATACAACAATTGATTTTAGCTGCAGACCAGTTTATAGTTAAACGGGGTGATCATCTCAAGACAGTGATTGCAGGTTACCATTGGTTCACTGATTGGGGAAGAGATACCATGATATCTTTACCAGGCTTGTGTTTAAGTACCGGCAGGTTTGACGATGCAAAGAAAATAATTGCTACTTTCGCCAGTAGCGTTAGCATGGGCATGTTGCCCAATCGCTTCCAGGATAACAACGAGCCCCCGGAATACAACAACGTAGATGGAACGCTTTGGTATTTCATTGC